>NZ_LZPJ01000075.1:0-38954 GCF_001729365.1 Acinetobacter sp. YK3 | reverse complement strand
CCAATGCAACACCCTTTTTTAAATTTATTGGAATTATTTGATCGAACGCATACTTTTTGAACTGAATAGTTACTTTTATTGGCTTTCCTGAGTGATTAAGAACTTTTTTTAAACAATTAAGTCCAGTAGAATATGTCTCTTGCTTCACACTTTTTGGCACTTCTGATTGAAAATACGGTTTTTGAATATAAAAGCTCGATATCTATTGCTTGCAGTATTATTTACTGTAAGCCCGCTTTGCTATGCCATTTCAACTCATAACTTCTATGAGTTAGCACTATCTATATTAAGTTATAGTAAATGGACGAATACATCCCGTCCTTCTATCTGTGTGATTGATAATTCAGAAGCGGCAAGTCAGTTCCAGATGAACATCCGACAGCTTGCCTATGATTATCAGGTTCAGGCCGTAAGCGCGAAAGATTTCCCTAAGACAGAATGTCATGTGGCCTATTTTACTACGACATCACCACAACAGCAGCAGAATCTGATCCAGTCCTATCCCTCTCGCTCATTACTTTCTTTAAGTACTAATAATCCCGCATGTGAAGTGGGGAGTATTTTCTGCTTATATAATAAGAGAACCTATTCAACTTTTAAGGTTAATCTGGAAGCGTTGAGTTATTCCAAAGTTCATATCGATCCAAGAGTTTTACTCTTGGCGAAGAATGCGGAGTAAGTACAGATGATTTCCAATTTATATCAATCAACCTCCTTACATGCCTTATTCCGTAAATCCCAGTTTGCGATTTTTGCCATCACTTTTGTAATTTGTTCTTTTACTTTTGCCACAATTTCCATGTTCACCATGGAAACCTACGCTAAACAGAATTTACAACTGTTGAGCCAGACGGTTCTTGAACGAATTCAACCTGCTGTGGTGTTTAGAGATCGTGGGGCAATCGATCAGATTCTAGATGACTACACCCGTGAACACGCCATTCGTACGATCCATGTTTATGACCCTCAGCATCAACTTCTTGCCGAAAGTACTAAAAAAATAGCCCACACCTCAACCATGCAAGATTTAATGGATCGCTGGTTTTTACATGATCCAGTTAAATTAATGATTGTTCATCATAAGAAAAAAGTTGGCGAACTGGTGTTATACGGAAGTTCAGAAAACATTTTGCACTTTCTGAAAACCATTATTATCGGTTTGGCAATTTCAATGTTCTTTATTGTGATTGCTTTATTATGGTCAGTAAATATTACCTACCGCCAAATCATGCAGGCAATTAAACCACTAACCCACATCGCCCAATTGGTGAGTGACCAGAAAGCTTATAATCTTCGTTTTCCTAACAACCATATTAAAGAGTTTCAGAACTTAAATACGGTGTTTAATGAACTATTAGAAGAAATTCAAATTTGGCACACTCACCTTCAAAAAGAGAATCGTCAACTTTCATTTCAGGCACATCACGATCAGCTCACCGGTTTGCCAAATCGTCATTATTTCTACCAAGAGCTTTTCGATATTTTTGAGAACCCACAGTATCGTCACAATTCTGCCCTATTATTTATCGACAATAATAATTTCAAGATGATCAATGATCAGTTTGGTCACTTGGCAGGTGATGCTGTTCTAAAAGAAATGGGCGAACGTTTAAAACTTTCTGTCCGCCATGAAGATTTTATTGCCCGTTTGGGTGGGGACGAGTTTGCTATTATCCTGCATTCTATCCATCATGCGGATCACTTACAGACCATTGCTGAAGGTTTACTGGCGAGTTGCAAGGAACCTTTAGATTTCAACGGTGAAATGATTCATTTTGGTTTTAGCTTAGGGATTGCCTTTTCACAGTTTGCAGAGAATCCAGAGGATTTGATTATGCAAGCGGATCAAGCCATGTATAAAGCTAAAAGTTTAAATCCACATTGGTTTCTTTATAAACCAGAAATTTAGGACATGTTATGCGCGCTCACACCATTAAAATTTCATTTATTGCGTTACTCTGCCTAACATTGGCTGGATGTTTAAGTTTTGGCCCGTTGAAATATCGTCAGGTTAAAATGTTAAAAAAAGAGGGGTTCGTTTTAACAGATGAAGGCTGGAGTCTCGGCTTACCAGAACGTCTATTATTTGATTTTAATAAAGTCGATATTAAGCCAGAGCATCAGCAAGAGATTGTACGTCTTGCAACTCAGCTCAATAAATATGACCTGCAAAAATTAAAAATTGTGGGACATACAGATAATATCGGTAATCCTGAATATAACCAGAAACTCTCGGAAGAACGTGCTCAAAGCGTTTCCGCTATTTTCATCGATCAGGGTTTTAAACCAAATAATTTAACTGTTCTGGGTCGTGGTTCAAATCAACCATTTGTACCAAATACCTCGGATGAGAATCGTGCCAGCAACCGCCGCGTGAATGTGATTATTATTCCTTAATACATTCCAGTCATAAAAAAGCCGACTCAATCTAGTCGGCTTTTTTATTTAAATTAGTTCAATAATATCGACAGTCGGAGGTACTCTAAACCGAAATGGTACACCCACCATTCCTGTGCCCACTGTCACAAACACATCGGCATGCTCATGCGTGTAAAAACCTTTTTTATGCCCAAGAATAGACACCCGCTTCATAATATAGTTGGTAATCCACGGCAATTCGATCTGTCCGCCATGCGTATGGCCCGATAACATTAATGGCCGAGTAGGTAATTCAGGTACCATATCAACGGTGTCAGGATTATGCGACAGAATCAGCCAAGGTTTGTCTTGAGGTAAGTCTGGCATAAAGCGCATATTCGCCTTCCCTGCCCACAAATCACCGATACCAATGAGACGAAACTCGTCAAAATCAACAATCTTACCTTCTATATCAATCACATTATTTTGCTCTAACGCTTTGCTCAACAATGCCTGAATCGGTGGACCAGGATATTGTTCGTCGTGATTGCCAGGCACAGAATATACAGGTGCCTCAATTTGCTTGAGTACTTCCAGCTCATGTACCAAACGGTTTTCAGGTTCATAAGTCCAGTCCCCTGCCACCACAACCAGATCAGGTTTTTCCTCATTCAGTTTTTTCACAATCGTTTTTAACTGACGTTCATGACCTGAAAATAATCCGACGTGCATATCGGCAACCAATGCGACTTTGACAGGACGGGTAAATTCACGTTTTGGATCGAGGCGATATTGATGACGTTTGATATGAACCTGATGTGGTTCAATAAAACGCGCATAAATCAGTACACTACTTAATAAAAAGATGAACCCCGCCTGATGCAAGCTGTAATAACCGACCCAGCCTGCGTAAAGACTAAAGAACCAAAGCGGAACCAACAAATACGAAAGATAAAATGCTAGCAAATGCACAAAGGCTTTAAAGGGATGAATGGTTTCTGTACGTGCCTGATGGATCCAGGCTTGAATAAATGCCCATAATGCCAAAACAGCAAAAATAAGGTAAAAACCAAAAATAATAGTATCTGAATCCGACATTACAGCCCTCATTAACTTCACTTTAGGGACATACGTCTCATCTTATATTTATCTTTTTCGATGAAATGGTATACTCGAGCCCAACTTTTAATCAGTAACGATTATGACGCAATTTTCTCATTTAAATGGCAAACATACAAAGATAAGTACAACCGCTTACAATAAAAATATGCTTGCGATTTATTGCGCCATTACGTTAACGATGACGGGTTGTAGCACACTACCCAAGCATAAGATTGAGCCTGTGATTCAAACGGTTGGTCAGATCGATACCACCCAAACCTCTTTAGCTCAAGTGATTCGTCCTTTACAAGAACAGCACCCCGATCTGACTGGCTATCATGTGTTGTATGAACCGCTAGAAGCACTGGCTGCCCGTCTCCGTTTGATTGACAAGGCAGAGAAAACGCTCGATTTGCAATACTATATCTGGGATAACGACAAGGTTGGTGCTTTGGCACTGCACGCTTTAATTCGTGCCGCTGATCGTGGGGTAAAAGTCAGATTACTGATTGATGATAATAATGCCAAACATACTGAAGGTATTTTCTTAGCGCTGGCACAGCACCCCAATATAGAAGTTAAATTATTTAATCCTTACCGATTTCGTAAATATCGTGCACTGGATATGGTGCTCGACCTAAAACGTATCAACCGCCGAATGCACAATAAGAGCTTTATTGCAGATCATCAGGTGGCCTTGATCGGTGGTCGTAACATGACCAACCAATATTACAATGTCAGTGATACTTATCAGTTTTCTGATGTCGATGTGATGCTGTTCGGTACTGCCGTCAATGATATTTCCAAATCGTTTGATGATTACTGGAATCATGAATATGCCTACGATGTCCGAGAAATTGTAAATCCAAAATCACATCGACTTAGCTATGAAAGTTTAAAGCAGCAACTCGATGAGCACTATAAACGGATTACGGTACAGAATTATGTCGATTTGACCAGCCGTTCCCAAGCCATTGATTCACTTATGAATCGGGATATTTCTCTGGAATGGGTCAAAGCTGAGGTCGTGAAAGATTCACCAGATAAAATCAAATCAAAAGCCAAAAAAGAAGAACATCTGAATTTCCAGCTAATCAATCATCTGGAACAGCCTGAAAAAAATATTGATCTGATCTCGGCGTATTTTGTTCCAGAAAAGAAAGGCGCAAAAATTCTAGGTGACTTAGCCCAAGAAGGCATCAAAGTCCGAGTACTCACCAACTCCTTTAAAGCCAATGACGTCGCTGTAGTCCATGCTTTTTATGGAAAGTATCGTCAGGAACTACTGGAAAATGGCGTGCAGCTTTATGAGTTCCTTCCCGCATTGGATAAAAATGATTTAGATAAACATACCGAAGATTTAGCGAAAAAAGCCAAGGTTAATCTTAAGGGGCTCAGTCGTTCGAGCCTACATGCCAAATTGATGGCTTTGGATGAGAAACAGGTATTTATTGGCTCATTTAATTTTGATCCACGTTCAGCCTATTTAAATACTGAAATTGGGGTGTTACTGAATAGCCCGCCATTAGCACAAGCTGTACATGCCACCATGGATCAAAACCTGAAAACCTATGCTTATCGTTTAGTGTTGGATGCCAATAAGAAAATTACTTGGCAGAGAGAAACGCCAAGAGGTCCTTTGATTTATACCAAAGAACCTAAAATGAAATGGTGGCAAAAAGCAGGCGTGAAAATCATTTCATGGCTGCCAATCGAAGGCTTTATGTAGACTCAGCCGTTTCTGGCAACACAGTCAATACCTTCTGCTGCAATTTAGCTAAGCCTGCGCGCATCTGGCGATCAACTTCTTTGGTTAAACTATCGACGGTATGCCCTTCGACTGAAATCGCAGGCAAAGTCATCAAATGTGCGGTGACTTTCGGCATTTCTAAAACACGCTGCACATGTTCTGCAAAGGTCATTTCGCCAATAAACGGCGCAACCAGATCGAGCTCTCCGTTCTGATTGACATAGCAAATCACACATACCTGTACAGGACGTTGTGCCTCAATGGCTGCACCTAATAAACGTCCATGCACCTTTTTGACTTTAGTTCCGTCTGTTGTGGTCGCTTCAGGGAAGAACAGAACAGGAATATCCTGTTTTAAAAATTCAGTAATCTGTTCACGGATACGAATTGAATCTCCCGAACCACGTTTGATAAATAAAGTCCCGCCCCCTTTTGCCAGTTTCCCCAAGATCGGCCATCTTTCAACTTCGGCTTTCGCCAGAAAGAAAATTCGTGCGCCAGAACCGAGTACAGCGACATCCAGCCATGAGATGTGATTACTCACCCAAAGTGCAGGTTCGCGTGGAATGGTGCCATGGACTTCGACTTCGATATTGAAAACTTCGCATAAACGGCGGCAAAAGTACTGCACATAACGCGTATTTACAGGATTATTTGGATCCTTATATAAACCATGACGGTAAATCAGATAAAAACCTTCACCTATTGTTTCTAGGCCTGAGGCTAACTTTTTACTATACAAACTCAATTTAGAGATTAAATTTAATGGTTGGTTAGTTACCGCAGTTGCTTCTTGAGTCATAAATCATTAAAACCGTACGCATAGATGCACATGTGCATTGAATTCATCCAGTTATATCATGCCGCTATCTACTTATAAAAGTTACCTGCATCATAAAAAACGAATGCGAGCATAATTTTTTTCAATTTTAAAAGGTTTATTAGATCAATTATTATAAATAAATCGAATTTACTGATTAAAAGGTGATGTGATGAATCAGCAAAGCACAACATCAGAAACCCAAACCACCATTCCCTATGGCTATGCTTTAAGAATGATTCTCGGCTGGTCAATTTTATATATGGGCACACTGGTCGGATTCATTGAGCTTTTACGTCGTAATGTCATATAAATCGAGTAAGCCTTTGCCCTTTAGTTGAAGTTTATTCTAGAATAAGACTTTAATAATAAGGATTACCTACTCGCGTGGAAAATTTTGAGCAGCGTCAAAGCGGTGAACGGGCAATTTTAGTCAGTGTGTCTGTTCAGCTACTCAATGATCTTGATGCTGAAGAGTTTCGATTGCTCGCTCAATCCGCTGGTGCTGAAATCCTTGAACATCTTTCTGTTCAACGCAATAAACCTGATCCCAAATTTTTTATCGGATCTGGGAAAGTTGATGAAATCGCTGAACTGGTTAGAGAAACAGAAGCAGAGCTGGTCATTCTCGATCACTCGCTTTCGCCTGCCCAAGAACGTAATCTTGAGCGAATTTTGAAATGTCGTGTGATTGACCGCACAGGTTTAATTCTAGACATTTTCGCCTTGCGCGCCCGTACCCATGAAGGGAAATTACAGGTTGAATTGGCTCAGCTTAAACATTTATCCACTCGCCTGATTCGTGGCTTTACTGGTAATTTAGAACAACAAAAAGGTGGTATCGGTCTACGTGGACCAGGTGAATCACAACTTGAAACTGACCGTCGTTTAATCCGTGTTCGGATTACCCAGCTCAAAGATAAACTGGTAAAAGTACAACAAACCCGTTTGCAAGGTCGCGCAGCAAGACAAAAAGCAGCTATCCCAACCATTTCACTGGTCGGTTATACCAATGCTGGTAAATCAACTTTATTTAATATACTGGCAAAAAGTGATGTCTATGCAGCGGATCAACTGTTCGCAACACTCGACCCAACCTTACGTCGTTTAGACTGGGATGGTATCGGCACTGTGGTATTGGCGGATACTGTCGGCTTTGTTAGAAATCTGCAACATGATCTGGTTGAATCATTTAAGGCGACATTAGAAGAAACCTTAGAAGCCACTTTGCTGCTTCATGTGATTGATAGCAGCAGTCCAAATATGCCAGAACAGATTGAAGCCGTTGAATCTGTTCTCAAAGAAATTGGTGCCGATGCGCCAATTTTGCATGTTTATAATAAAATCGACCAGAGTGGCGATGCTGCTAAAATTATTTACAAAGCCGCTGATCTACCTGACCGTGTTTATGTTTCCGCACATTCAGGACAAGGGTTAGACCTACTTGCTCAGGCAGTTCAACAATGTCTATTGGGCCAGTTACAAGATTTTGATTTAGTGTTAAAACCTGCTTATGGGAAACTCCGTACCCAGTTATATACGCTGAATGTCATTCAGTCCGAACATTATGATGACCATGGCAATTTACATTTATCGGTCTGTATTGCGCCGCATAAACTGGAACAACTCATTAAACAGGCACATTTGCCATTAGACGAAATACTTGGAAAAAAAGCTTCCTTATTCCAGCGACCTTTGGAAGAATTTGAGATCGATCAACCATCACCCTAATTGCAATCAGCCATCGTTTAGATCAGCGAGCATAAGAGAAGAAAATGAAAGAGATTGATTGGACAGCCTGGTTTTTTACGATTTTATTAATCATTGTATATCGTGAGGGGGCTGTTGCGATCACCAAAGCCTTTGGTCATCCAGAATTAGGCAATCTTGTTGGACTGCTGAGCTTACTGGTAACTTTATTGATCTGGAGACGTTTCAAAAAAATCTCCAACCGTTTGATCGACACCAATAACAAGATCATGAAAGAAAGTGCTTTTGCCTTTCTGCCTATTTGTGCGGGTTCATTAATTATGCTGGTGCATTTAGGTAAAGAAATTCCTTTATTTTTATTTATCTTAACCTTTAGTACGTTATTGCCGCTGTGGGTTTACGCCAAAATGGCAAAACGCTGGTTATAAGGGGCTGATCTATGTTTATGGTTATTTATGGATTTATCATCACCCTGATCAGTTACCTGATTGCAAAGCCCTTAAATAAAAAATTCCCGCAAATTCCATTGATTGTCTTTGCTGTCTTTATTGTAATTGGTTTACTGTTCATTTTAGGCGTTCCCTATGAAAGCTATCTGGACAATGTAAATAACGTATTTAACCATTTACTGGGTTATGTCACTGTTGCTTTGGCAATTCCACTGGCGGCAATGCGCTATGACGATTTGCCGATCAAGTCAATGCTTGGAATTTTATGTTTTGCCAGTATTAGCGCGGTGGCACTGCCAATGGGCCTGGCTTATTTACTGCATATGTCTGAACCGACCATTCTGGCTTTTGCGACGCGTGCCGTGACCACACCGATTGCACTGAATATTGCGACTCTGCTTCATGCACCTCTGATGTTGGTGACACTAATTGTCATTTTATCTGGGGTGATTGGTGCTGCATTTTCGCCATGGATTTTAAAACACATTCATGATGAACGTGCTTCAGGTCTGGCTTTAGGTCTGGCAGCACATGCCATCGGTACTGCTCAGGCATGGCAACGTGGCCCTGTCGCTGGCCGATATGCTGCCTTCGGTATGGCAGTCAATGGCGTGTTTACAGCAATTTGGCTGCCTACTTTTATTTTATCTTTATCTTAAAATTTGCCACAAATATCAGTTAATTATTGAACTGGTTGTCATAAATCATCCATAATGGCGGGCTTAACGTTAAAAGGATTTTTAATGATGGGCAAACAATTATTAGGTGCGTTATTCTTAACTGCGGTGAGCAGTTTTACTTTTGCAGAAGATATTACGGGGCTCTGGCAAAGTATTGATGACAAAACGGGGGCACCTAAGGCATTAGTTGAAATTCGCAAAGAGACGAATGGCACCTATGCTGGAAAAGTCGTAAAACTCACGCCACGTACAGGCTATACACCAAAAGAAACTTGTGTAGATTGTCCTGCGCCATATACCAACAAACCAATCGTCGGTCTGGATGTTGTGACAGGTTTAAAATACACAGATGGTTTGAATTATACCAATGGCCGTATTCTCGACCCGAATACAGGCAAGGTTTATAGTATGAAAGCCAAATTAAGTGCAAATGGCAAACGTCTGCATTTACGTGGTTATCTGGGCGTTTCTGCACTGGGCCGTAATCAAATCTGGATACGTGCTGAGTAAAAATTTGTAGGGCGACAATATACCCTGCTTATATTTAAAGACGTTTAAAAAAGCCTCTTCATCATCTAAAAGTGGAGAGGCTTTTTTTAATGGAAAAATAAAAAACTATTGAATTTTCAAATATAAATATACAACTGTAAAATAATGATTGAATCTTTGATTAGAGATACTACATAATAAAAACGGGTGTTAAACGGATTTTAATGATGAGCAAAAAACTAATAAGCGTTTTATTTCTAACAATGATCAGCAGTTTTACTTTTGCAGAGGATATTACGGGGCTCTGGCAAAGTATTGATGACAAAACAGGGGCACCAAAAGGGTTGGTTGAAATTCGAAAAGAAACCAATGGAACATATACTGGCAAAGTTGTAAAACTCACACCACGTACAGGCTACACACCTAAAGAAACCTGTGTAGACTGCCCTGCACCTTATACCAACAAACCGATTGTAGGTTTAGATGTGGTGACAGGTTTAAAACATAGTGAGGGCTTAAACTATAGCAATGGCCGTATTCTCGACCCGAATACAGGCAAAATTTATAGTATGAAAGCCAAATTGAGTGCAAATGGCAAACGTCTGCATTTACGTGGATATCTAGGTGTTTCTGCACTGGGCCGTAATCAAATCTGGATACGTGCCGAATAAGACATTCTGGTTAATCGAATCAGAAATGCAACTCGGATGATCCAACGTCAATCCATCGTAATCTAAGACAAAGGCTTCTTCATCTTGGTAAAAGGTGAAGAAGCTTTTTCTATTCTCTTTAAAACTGACAGGCATAAAATGATGCCAATGTCAGATCCTCTTACATGTACGTAGCGACATGAGAATCGAGATTAAAAAAGCAATAAAAAGCCCTGTATCAAACAGGGCTTTTTATTTAAAACAATATCAACTTAACGATTTTGTAGCTTGGCATAATCTAAAAGTACATTTGCCGCTTCGGTGATGAAGGTTTCTTCTTCAGGAAGTGGCGGACGTAAATGCGCTTTCATTTTGGCACGAGATTCAATCAAAGCATCAATCGAAGCTTGGTAACTTTCCCAGTTTGCATAAGGTGCCAGACCTGTTGCTGCACGGCGCTGATTTTCAGCATTCAAAGTTTGCTTTTCTAGATCAAGTAACTCTGCACGACGCTGGTTGATATCCAGCACCACTTTCTTCTGATCAGAGGTTTTCTTGGCAATCGCTTTACGCGTTTCCAAATACTTAAACTGTGAATCGGCTGCTACACGTTGCTGAGATGATTCCGTTAACTTGGCAATATAAGGTTGTACTGAACCTTCACGCTTAAATGGTGCAGTTGGAATCGTATCCCATTTCAAAGCATTTTTCGCTTTACGTTCACCAAACTCTTCATTATAGATATCAACGAGTTTGATGTCTGGCACAACCCCTTTATTTTGCGTACTTCCACCCGTAATACGGTAGAACTTACGTTGGGTCAGCGTTGCCTGACCATAAGCCAGTGAATCCAGTTGAACCTGCGCCGTACCCTTACCTGTAGTGGTACTACCAATGATAATACCGCGCTCATAATCCTGAATCGCAGCCGAGTAAATCTCACTTGCAGAAGCCGATGCCAAGTTGACTAATACCGCCATTGGGCCAGCATAAAGCTGTTCGCCGCCATCCGTATCTTCAAACACATTAACATTGCCATTGCCATCACGGATCTGTACCACTGGCCCTGACTTGATCACCTGACCCAGCATACGTGCCACTTCTTCTAAAGAGCCACCTGGGTCATTACGCAAGTCAACCAAAATACCTTCAACTTTTTGAGCTTTCAGCGATTCCAAAGCTTTAGCCGTATCTTCAGAAACTGAACGGTATTCAGTTCCCGCACGGCGTGAGCGATAGTCAAAATAGAATGATGGAATTTCAAGAACACCAAATAGATGTTTTTTACCATCACGGGTGATTTCAACCGTACGCGAACGAACACCCGCATCTTCTTCCTGAATAATATCGCGCGTTAAGGTGACATTACGTGCCTGACTCATTGGTGCCCCTGCACCTAATAAACGAACCACTACTTTGGTGCCACGTTTACCACGAATCAAGCCAACAATTTCCGAGCTCGGCCAGCCGATCACATCCACCATTTTATCGCCATCTTGAGCGACACCAATGATGCGGTCTCCTGATTTCACCTGACCAGACTTACTTGCAGGGCCACCCTCAACAATCGTTTCGATCTTGGTGTAATCTTCATTGCCACGTTCTGGACGGATCGAAACACCAATCCCCTCAAGTTGCAAGGTGGTCTGACGATTCAGCTCCATCGCATCAATTGGCGGATAATAGTTACTATGCGGATCATAGGTCGCCATCATCGCATTCAGGGTTTTATCAAGTACATCATCACTCTTGACCCGACCAATACGCTCTAACTGGCGGGTATAACGCTTGGTTAGCGTCTGAACTGGAGTTAAATCTTCTGGACCAGTCAAATCCTGACCATTGGCAAGCGATGGATCTGCTTTTAACGCCTTTTGCTTGGCCTGTTCTTCTTCTTTGCTAATCGTCAAATTAATCAGCTGTGAAACCAGCATTTTTTGCCAGTGCGCCCGTTGCTCAGCAGCGGTCTGGAAATAAGGTGCTTTTTCACGATCCGTCTCAAGATAGACATCTTTTTGATTTAAGTTCTGTGGCTTCTTCAACTCGGCCAACATAAACTCATAGAACTGTTTCAAACGGTCACGATATTGAGCATGAATGGCAAAAGGCCCAATTAAGTTCCCTGCTTTTAATGAGCTACCAAAAGTTGAACCATACTTATTCTTATAGTCCGCAACTTCACCGCTTAAAAATAATGAATGATCTGGATCAAGACTATCAAGATACATATCCAAAATACGGTTTGAAGTGGTTGCATCTAAACGCATATTCAAATAATGCTGGCGATCAACCAAAGTTGCGAGCTGACGTGACACGAGCGCTTGTTCTTGTGATGGCTTGATGACGGTTGAAACAACTGGAGTCTCGGTCGCCGCAAACGCCTCATTCATGGTATGAGAGAAAAATAAACCACCAGTCGCAATCGCAACTGCACACGCTATCATTTGAAGTTTCATAAAATTTTGGTACTTCCTTGGATATGGCAATTATTACACGCTGATACTGTCAATATGAACACATTTCATTCGATACTTTACCAACTTGCAGAACTCATTGGTCGTCATAAATAAATGACCAATAAGCACTTATCATCAATATCATGTAGTTTTATCATATTCTGTACTGACAAAATGTAGCAAATCATTGCACAATTTAGCTATCGTTTTTTTCATCAAAATTCAAACGGAATCCTTATGATCGGCGCATTGATGCTAGATATTGCTGGCACAGAACTTACTCAAGAAGATATTGAACTATTACAAGCTCCGCAAGTCGGTGGCATGATTTTATTTGCGCGCAACATTGAATCACCTCAACAAGTCCGTGCTTTAACCGATCATATGCGTCAAGTCCGTCCAGATATTCTGATTGCTGTCGATCAGGAAGGTGGACGTGTCCAGCGCTTAAGACAAGGCTTTACCTTATTACCAGCAATGGGACGCTTAGGCGAGCGTTATCTCACTCATCCTGAGCAGGCAATTGAACTGGCTGAACAATGTGGCTGGCTCATGGCAATAGAAGTACTGGCTGTCGGTATTGATTTTAGCTTTGCACCTGTTCTCGACCTCAATGATGTCAGTGATGTGATTGGCGATCGTGGCTTTGCAAAAAATATGCAGGACATCGTTCCACTTGCAGATGCCTTTATGCGAGGTATGAAAAAAGCAGGGATGGCGACGACGGGTAAACATTTCCCAGGGCATGGTTCAGTCAAAGCTGACTCACATGTTGCAGCTGCAATCGACAGCCGTTCATATCAGGAAATCTATGACAAAGATATGCAAAGCTTTATCAAGCTGATGCCTCAACTCGATGCCTTGATGCCTGCTCATGTGATCTATGATCAAGTTGATCCAAATCCAGCAGGGTTCTCACCTTTCTGGTTACAAGAAATCTTACGTAAACAACTTAAATTTGACGGCGTACTTTTCTCAGATGACTTGAGTATGCAAGCTGCCTGTGTTGCAGGCGGTGCAGATGCACGTATCCAAGCAGCATTAAATGCAGGTTGCGATATGGGTCTGGTATGTAATGACCGCGCCGCTGCATGTACCGCATTGGATGGTATCCAGACATTGGCTTTACCAAACCAACAACGTTTAGAACGTATGCGCGGTAAAATTCCAAATATCCAAATCGGTACCACATTAACTTTAGACGATGAAAACTGGCATAACGTCAGAAAAGTCATTGAAGAATTTAAGAATTCGTTCTAACTTTAATCAGATTTTTAATTGTTCTATTCACATAATGGAATCTTGCCGAGTGCTCATCTGATTAAAGGATTTGGCCTTCGGCTCGACTTACTTTTCAGGGATGAAAAGTAAGCAAAAATCCATTGTTAGGCTGAGGGTACATCCTTGTAACCCCAGCCCAACGGCGGCATCCATGCCGCCCCACGATAGTAAATAACAAGCCTAAATCAAGATGTAGTCAAAACACTCTATATTTTAAAGAGATGAGTTTTATATCTAAATTAGGAAAAAAATAGAGTCTAGGACAGATGACACAACAACTTTCAAAACATCGCCATATTTCATTTACTGCACACTACACAGGCTATATCTGGTATCAAATGGGGATCTCACATCCAGCACTGGCAACAAAAAAAGGCAAAACTCTCGCCGCCTTAGTCCACCCAATTGAAAGCTGGGCCGAAAAATATGTTGGCGGCAGCATGCGTACCACATTAAAACAACGCCACACCATGCTTGATTCACATTTAGAAGCACTGATTCAGCAACACCCCGACTTGCAGGTACTGGAAATTGCCTGTGGCCTATCCCCTCGCGGCTGGTGGTTTAGACAACATTATCCTGAGATCACCTATCGTGAGCTAGACTTGCCGGACATGGCAGCCACAAAACAAGCAGCGTTACAACAGATTGAACAAAATACCGATGAAGTGTTGTCTGTCGATTTATTTACTGAAGCATTTGCTTCGGCATTTGAAGTATTTGATCCGCAACGTCCATTGGTGATTATGAGTGAAGGGCTGATCAACTACTTTGAAAAGCCGTCGTTACAGCAACTCATTCAAGCCATTGCCACCTACGGCCAAAATTTTAAAGAACTGCATTATTTAACAGATATTTATCCAGAACCAACCCAAAACAAATTGGCGACCATTATCTGGAACAGCAGCCGTTTACTCAAATGGATGTCACGCAGTGCCTTTAGCTTCCATTTCAAAACCCCTCTCGAAGTCGAAAACTTTTTCCATGCAGCAGGTTTTAACCAAGTCGATGTCTTGCAACCCAAACAATTTTTTGAACAGACCGCTTTAGAAAACAAGCAACAACATTTAGGCGATTTAGTCTGGGTCATTCAGGCAAGCAATAAATAATCCTCAATAAAAAAGGGAAATGGTTGATCCACTTCCCTTTTCAATTTTTGAAAGATTGATTAAATCTGTTTTTGACGCTCAATAAAGCGGGTTAAGCGCTCAGCCACATCAAAACTACCATGCTTAAATAAGATACGTAAGCCTTGTTCTGTTGCATCAAAAATTAAGCTTTCAATCTTAAACTCGCCTTCTTCATCCGCTAAATTCAAAGCCAAATCGCGTGGATGCTGACTGACAAAATCAAGTTGTTCCTGCTGATGAAGCTTCAAATAAACGCCAAAGAAGGTAATATCAACAATGCTCACCCCTGCCTCAGTATCTAAATGACGATGGGTCAGTTTCGTTTCTGGTTGTAAGACCGCAATACGTTCTTCACCACGACGCTCAATCTGTTGCATCTGTTCACGATTCATCGGAATGATGCCATCCAGATTTTCGATAGATTCACCCTTTAAGAAAGTGGTAAACAGATTCATGGTTTCTTTACGACGTTGCAATTGCGGGACATGATCTGCATTGGCAATCAAGGCAAACTGCATGTCTTGGCATTGTAAGGCAAAATCGGCATTTTCATGAGGCAAGGTAAAGCTATCGTACTGGCCTGCCGCAACTAGCGTTTTACATTGTGGTACAGGCACATTACTTAAACGCAATAAGCGGTTGCAGTTAATTTCATAACGCTCGCGCTCTGTGGCACTAAATTCCGCCATTTGTCTGAAGAACAGGCGCTTGGCGGTTGGCGACATGCGTGTTTTGTCCAGTTTCGCATGATTCACAAGATAGAGAATAACAGCCTGTCCAAACTCTTCCATACGATCTTCACGCATTAAATGCAAAGACTCTTCAAGCAGCATACGCCAGCTTTTACGTGTCTTCTGCATGACCCCCATCAATACCATACGGTCAATCAGTTCTGGACGCTGGTCTGCAAATGAAGAAGCGACCACCGACCCCAATGACATCCCCATCATTGAAACCTTATCGATACCAACAATATCAAGCCATTGACCAAGCATTTTTGATAAATCAGGGAGTTCCAGAATTCCAGCAGATTCACCTGTATCAACATTACGAATCTGTTGATTCGCGCCCATTGAAGGTAAATCGATTAAAATCACAGGCCCGCTCTCAAAGAGTTGCTCAACGCAATACTTATAAGAGTTAAAATTTTGAAATGCGCCCCCGACAATGACAATAGGCGTGTTATAGATCGTTTTAGGATCTGCAATCGCCATATATTCAATTTTCCAACCATCGATCCATGTTGTACGCGCTGGTTGTTTAAAACTGTTTTTATTGTATATGTCGAAAAAACCAAAGCCTGTGTAGGTATGATTTATATCCGAGTCCATTTGGATAATGGAATTCATGTCCTTCCTCCATCCTTGTTTATTTTTCTGTTGCAAGCATCACACTTTTACCGATTGCTAGCTGCAAGTTAACAAATTTATAAAATTTGTATTACATTTATCCTATACTTTTTCATTCTATACATATGCACGTTTTATACGCAATCATTTCCTTAACCACTTATCTTGTTTAAATGAATAATCTTTTGCAAAATATGTAGTCTTGGCTTTAGATTCAATATCTTCATCGCACTAAAATAAAAAATTTTGCGCCAATTAACGTTTTATAATTTTTTGAATTGTTAGTTTCGCCTATTCATTGTTCAGCATTTGGCTGTTACTATCTTTATAAATACATGCAAATATCAAACTGCTATGCAAGACTCTATTCAAAATTATATGCAACAAGTCGGTGCTCAAGCGCGTCAGGCATCTCGTATGTTAACGAGTGCATCAACGCATTTGAAAAATCATGCCTTGTCTGCCATCTATACAGCCTTGGAAAATAATCAGGCTCAGATTTTAGCAGCCAATCAAATTGATATGGACAATGGTCGCCAACGTCAATTAGATAGCGCCCTGCTGGATCGTTTAGAGCTTACCCCCGCACGCTTTAAAGGCATGCTCCAAGGCTTAAAAGATGTAATTGGTCTTGTTGACCCGATTGGTGAAATTACAGATTTGGCTTATCGCCCTTCAGGTATCCAATTAGGTAAAATGCGCGTTCCTTTGGGCGTGATCGGGATGATTTACGAATCAAGACCGAATGTGACCCTTGAAGCGGCATCACTGGCGTTGAAATCTGGTAATGCGATTATTTTACGTGGTGGTTCAGAAGCACTTGAGTCAAACAAGGCGATTGCGACCGCGATCCAGCATGGTTTACAAATTTCGGGCTTGCCTGAGCATGCGGTTCAGGTGATTGATACACCAGATCGTGCAGCTGTTGGACACCTCATCACCATGACTGAGTTTGTTGATGTAATTGTTCCGCGCGGTGGTAAAAGCCTGATCGAACGTATCAGCAATGAAGCACGTATTCCTGTCATTAAACATTTAGATGGCAACTGCCATGTGTTTGTTGAAGCTCAGGCCGACCTGCAAAAAGCGTTACCGATTGCCCTGAATGCAAAAACGCATCGCTACGGCGTATGTAATGCTATGGAAAGCTTATTGGTTGACGAAGCGATTGCTGAAGAATTCTTACCACGTATCGCTGAACTGTATGCCGAAAAGCAGGTTGAACTGCGTGGTTGTCCTGAAACCCAACGTATTTTAGGTGTCTCGATCAAGGCTGCAACGGAAGAAGACTGGTACACCGAATATCTAGGGCCAATTCTTGCTGTAAAAGTTGTGACGGGAATGGATGAGGCAATTGAGCATATCAATAAGTATGGTTCACACCATACCGATGCCATCATTACCGAAAACTTTAGTCTAGCACGCGAGTTTTTGGCACGCGTTGACTCAAGCTCAGTGATGATCAATGCTTCTACCCGCTTTGCTGACGGTTTTGAATATGGTTTAGGCGCGGAAATCGGGATTTCAACCGATAAAATCCATGCTCGTGGCCCAGTTGGCCTAGAAGGTTTGACCTCGCAAAAATGGATTGTGTTTGGCGACGGTCAAATCCGCCAATAATTAAAATTTGCTATATAAAAAACGCCTGATATTGATCAGGCGTTTTTTTATTTTTATTACTTATGCAGTTAAGTTCAGATTTCTTGACATATGCCCTTGCTTAGATCAAGTTGTTGCATGACCTGCGTAACAATTTGTTCAGGTGATAAAGCAATATCAATCGTAATTGCTTCATAAGCATCAGGTTCTTCTAAAGTATCCAGTTGGGTTTGTAATAAGGATGGATCAAAGAAATGTCCCGATCTGGCTGCCAGTCTTTGTTGTAATAACTCATACGAGCCTTTTAAGTACAGAAACTTAATGTTCTGGTCTTGTCCTCGTAAAATATCACGATACATTCGTTTTAAAGATGAGCATGTAAATACCGTGGTTTCCCCCATGCTTTGCTTCGTTTCGATCACCTGACGAATGGCTTGTAACCAAGGTAGACGATCTTCATCTGTCAAAGGTATGCCTTGGCTCATCTTACTTTTGTTGGCAACCGAATGCAGTGTATCACCATCAACAAAATCACAAGCCAGACGCTCCGACAATAACTCACCAATGAGGGTTTTTCCTGTCCCACAGACACCCATTGCAATCACAATCATGAATTATCTCCCTCTAATCCTTACAAAATAGCGCTAAGCAACAATGTAAAAGACAAACCAAGTACCGAAATAATCGTTTCCAGTACCGACCAAGTTTTAAGTGTCTGTCCAACCGTCATACCAAAATACTCTTTGATTAGCCAGAAACCTGCATCATTCACATGCGAGAAAATTAAAGAGCCAGAACCTGTCGCTAATACCAGAAGTTCAGGTCTAACCACCACACCAGCTGCCGCAGCAATCGGTGCAACAATACTACACGCCGTCGCCATAGCCACTGTAGCCGATCCTGTTGCCAGCCGTATCAAAGCGGCGACAAACCACCCTAACAGTAAAGGTGAGAGATTTGCTTTTAAGGCAGTCGATACAATTTCATGGGAAATCCCACTATCTCTTAAAATACCACCAAAACCGCCGCCTGCACCGACAATCAACAAAATACCAGCAATTGACGCCAGACATCCACCACAAAATTTTTCGATTTGCTCACGATTGAATCCTTGCATGGAACCAAAGGTAATAAAGCTGACCAGTACTGCAATCAGCAATGCAATATCAGAAGAACCAATGAAACGTAATAGCTCATTTGGAAAGGTTTTTGGAGCAAAGAAAATATCTGCCCAACTTCCGACCAGCATGAGTACAACGGGTAACATGATCGTAAATAGCGTAAGACCAAAGCTCGGTAATTCACGAGTTCTGTCATGATTTACTTCAACAAATTGTGTCGCCAGCGGGTTGTTTTCAGGCAATTTGACATACTTGTTGATCCATAAAGCATATAACGGACCCGCAACAATGGCAGTCGGAACACCGACCAACAAACTGTACATAATTGTTTTGCCAATATCGGCATGATAGGCCTGAACCGCGAGTAAAGCAGCGGGATGTGGGGGAATTAAACCATGCACCACCGATAGACCTGCGACCATGGGTAAGCCAACGACAAGTAATGATTTACCTGTCCGCTTAGCAATGTTGAATACGATTGGGATCAGTAGTACAAAACCGACTTCAAAAAAAACAGGAAGGCCAACGATAAGTGCAATAAACATCATGGCCCAATGAATATACTTTTCACCAAACCATTCAATTAAAGTAATTGCAATTCGTTCTGCACCGCCCGACTCGGCCATCATCTTGCCCAGCATGGTGCCTAACGCAATCACAATTGCAAGGTGGCCCAAAGTGTTCCCAGTCCCCTTTTCATAGGATTTGACAATCCCGTCCATTGGCATACCAACGGCAAGACCTAAACCGAGAGAAACAATAATCAGAACTAAAAAGGGATAAATTCGAAACTTCGCAATCATAACCACTAAAGCAATAATCGCGATTACAGTGTAGATAAGCAACATGCCACCTTGAACCGTCTCCATGTAAAACTTCTCCTTGGAGTAATACTATTTAGGCACCAACCTAAACAAAGGTCTTCAATCAAAGTAATCCTACTGTTGAGACACTAATTTTTTATATTTAGATATGACCAGCGTTCACTGGCCATAACGACACGACATCTAAAGCGCATAAAATGCACTTCATTTTTTATAAATTTTGACTAGATTTATAAAGCTTTTAACTGGCTCGCAATTTGTGCCAAGCGAGTAATTTCAGCCCAGTCCTGAGTCGCGACAGCCGCTTTAGGTGTTAACCATGAACCACCGACGCACACGACATTAGGTTGTTTTAAGAAATCTGGTGCTGACTCAGCCGTGATTCCACCCGTTGGACAAAAACGTAAGTTTGGAAATGGACCATAAAAGGCTTTTAGCATTTCAACACCACCAGCCTGTTGAGCTGGGAAGAACTTCACGATGTCATAGCCCAATTCAATTGCCTCAATCAGATCACTTGGTGTCATCACACCCGGCAATAGAGGTAAGCCAGCATCTTGTGCAGCCAAATGCAGATCTTTAGTTAAACCCGGAGATACACCAAATTGAGCACCAGCTTTTTTAGCTTGAGCACAATGTTCCGGTTTGGTAATGGTACCGACACCCACCACAATGTCATCAGCCAATTGACTCGCACGCTCAATCGCAGCCAGTCCCGCAGTGGTACGTAAGGTAATCTCAAGAACTTTTACACCACCCGCATGTAACGCGCGTGATACATCTTCACCTTGCTCGGCAGAATCAAATGCCAATACAGGAATGACTGGACCTAATTTGACGATATCTTCAATTTTAATCATTATTTTTCAGTTCCTTTGATTCAAATCTGCTCTGGCGAATTTTCACCAACTAATGCACCAAACACAGATGCGCCGTGTTCAGCTGGCGCAGCAGCAGCACGGAAAACACCAAATAATTCACGGCCAAAGCCAACTTCGTTTTCAGCCTGATGTTCTGGCTGCGCAACAGGTCGTGCTTGCCATACATCGTTATCTATTTCAACATCGAGTACGCCTGCCTCAGCATCAATGATCAACATGTCCCCAGTTTGAACTTTAGCAATCGGTCCATTTAACAAAGCTTCTGGAGATAAATGAATTACCGCAGGAACTTTGCCTGAGGCACCAGACATACGCCCATCCGTCACTAAAGCAACATGGAAACCTTGATCTTGTAAAACACCCAGCACTGGCGTCAGACGATGCAATTCTGGCATACCGTTGGCACGGGCACCTTGAAAACGAACAACTGCAATAAAGTCCCGGTGCAACTCACCACGATCAAACGCAGCTTGCACAGCTTCTTGAGAATCAAAGACAATTGCGGGAGCTTTAACTTTACGATGTTCAGGTGCAACAGCAGAAATCTTGATAACACCACGACCAAGGCGACCTTGCATTAAACGCAAGCCACCATCTGGTTGAAACGGGGCGTCAATGCTACGAAGGACTTTATCATCAAGACTTTGAACCACACCGTCAACCCAAATGAGCTTAGCGTCAATTAATTTAGGTTCTTTTGTATAATGTTGTAAGCCTTTACCTGCAACTGTCGTTACATCGTTATGTAGTAAACCAGCCTTAAGTAAGTTACGAATAAGGAATGCTACTCCACCCGCAGCTTGGAAATGGTTTACATCGGCTTTACCATTTGGATAGATTTTTGCGAGTAGCGGAACAACAGCAGACAACTCATCAAAGTCATCCCAGTCAATCAAAATGCCAGCCGCGCGTGCAATTGCAATAAGGTGTAACGTGTGATTAGTTGAACCGCCTGTAGCGAGTAAAGCCACGATGCCATTGATAATGGCTTTTTCATCAACAACATGACCAATTGGAGTGTAATTGCCTCGCTCTGCAGTTAAGTCAAGAACACGCTTAGCGGCTTCAGCGGTCAGTGCATCACGTAATGGTGTATGAGGGTGAACAAATGCGGCGCTCGGCAAATGTAAACCCATCACTTCCATTAGCATCTGGTTACTGTTTGCAGTACCGTAGAATGTACATGTCCCCTGACCATGATAGGCTGCTGATTCAGCTTCAAGCAAAGCATCGCGACCCACTTGGCCTGTAGCAAATTGCTGACGGATTTTGGCTTTATCATCATTCGATAACCCACTACTCATCGGACCAGCGGGAACAAAAATCGTCGGTAGATAACCAAATTGTAAGGCACCAATCAATAAGCCAGGCACGATCTTATCGCACACCCCGAGGCACAATGCAGCATCGAACATGTTATGCGAAAGTGCAATCGCGGTACTCATTGCAATTGTTTCACGTGAAAACAATGACAATTCCATACCAGCATTACCTTGAGTAATACCATCACACATTGCTGGTACACCCCCAGCAAACTGTGCCACACCACCATTTTCACCAGCGGCTGTTTTTATAATGTATGGAAACGTTTTGTAAGGGGCATGTGCCGAAAGCATTTCATTATATGAAGACACAATACCAATATTAGGTTCACGTCCAACTTTAATAATTAATTTTTCATTATCTTCCATGCTGGCAAAACCATGCGCTAGGTTGGCACACGAAAGCGCGCCACGAGCTGGAAATTTACCTTGGGCATGTTCAATACGTTGTAAATATGCAGAACGCGTTTTTTGGCTACGCGCAATTACTCGTTCGGTAACTTTTGCCAATATTGGGTTGGGCAAGTCCATGCTGGACGCTCCTGTACAACTGGATAAGCTGGAAAATAAATGCAACAGATGATCGACATCCTGATCACCTGTTAAAGGATGTACAATAGTATTAATGCAAAAAGCGACATGCAAGCCCTCAGCAATGCAACAAACTTGTACAAAATAACAGCGTGAATATTTTTTATCGCTTAATTCCCTTCACAGAAATGGTTTTACTTTTGTTAATATAAATTGATCCATCAGAATAAATAAATATGAGAAAATTCTATTATTTTCAAAGCAATAAAATATATTTATAAATGTAGAATTACCTCTATTTTCACTGCCATTTTATATTAAAGATATTTATCATTTACTGTTTAAACCTATATAACAGTGGCAAAAGCTGAACTTCATTTACGTATATTATTTGTAATATATTTTTCAAATTAATATAAGAGACATCATTTATTATTTAAGAAACACTTCCACTTAATACTTGAATTTTACACTGAATAGTCATCTGTTCTTTATAAATATATAGAAGAATCTGATTGCATCATCTACAAAAAAGCCGCATATCATGTTTAAACTTTAGACTAAAAGTTTCGGTGTTATAAATGAAGGGCTGTCAGATAGTGCTTAAGTCTAATGGGCTAAAGTCTATCTTCGCCAATACGACGTCCCATGTTAAAACATGGCGCTTGATTCCACTGCCTCATGCGTTGCAGCAAGATCAAAGTGTTGATCATAAAATTTAAAATCTGTTAGGTGTTCAAACGTGGCTATATCTGTATTAGTAATTAACTGTGGTTCATCATCAATCAAATACGCGCTCATCTCGGAACGCCGTGAAGATCGTATTTATGGTTTGGCAGAAAATCTCGGCGCAGCAGATGCCCGTATTAAAGGGGTCACACTGGGTGGTGAACCGTTAGAACTTTCAATTCCTTATGCAGATCATGCCAAAGCACTGGAAACCTTATTGGCACGTTTAGCCAACTATAACCCGCAAGCCATTGGTCACCGCGTAGTGCACGGCGGCAATATCACCAAAGCAGAATTGTTAACACCTGAACTGGTACAACGTATCGAAGCTGCGACTCCTCTTGCACCCTTACATAATCCAGCACATTTAATCGGGATTGAAGCCACCATGCGCTTGTTCCCGCAACTGCCACAGGTTGCTGTTTTTGATACCGCGTTCCATCAGACCATGCCTGAACACGCTTATCGCTATGCACTGCCACAGTATTTGTACACCGAACATCAAGTGCGTCGTTATGGTTTCCATGGCACTAGCCATGCCTACGTGACAGAACGTGCCAGCGAACTGGCGGGTAGCAAGAATCAAGGTGGCTGGCTCAGTGCCCATTTAGGTAATGGTAGTTCAACCTGTGCCGTATGGAATGGTCATAGTGTCGATACCTCAATGGGCATGACACCACTAGAAGGTGTGGTGATGGGTACCCGTAGCGGTGATGTCGATCCAAGTCTTCACCTCTTCCTTGCCAGCAATCTCGGCTGGGATATCCAGAAAATTGACAGTATGCTCAATAAAGAAAGCGGCTTACTGGGCTTGTCTGGCTTATCCAATGACATGCGCACCTTGGTGGAAGCCTCTGAAAATGGACATGAAGATGCAACGCTTGCGATTGAAGTATTCTGCTATCGTCTAGCCAAATCTTTATCCGCTTTAAGTTGTGGTTTACCACGTCTGGATGGTTTAGTCTTCACAGGTGGTATTGGCGAAAACTCAGCCTATGTACGTGAAAAAACGTTGGGCTATTTATCTCACTTTGGTTTGCAATTTAGCAAAGAGAAAAATGATGCTTTAGCACGCGGTAGCGAAGGCCGTATTGATAATGGTACGGGTCCACAAATCTGGGTCATTCCAACTGATGAAGAAGGCCGTATTGCCAAAGAAACCCGTCAAGTGATTGAGCCAACTGCTTAATTTATTCAAAATATAAAATAGTGATAAGGTCATTATGAATACAATTTTACTCATCCCAACGGGGGAAGGTGTTGGTTTAACATCTGCTTGTCTAGGCATGATCTATGCGCTGGACTGTAAAGGGATCAATGCGGGTTTCCTAAAACCATTTTCTCAGATTGCAGATGCACCTGTCGATCGCACTACCACCCTTTACCACCATCTATTTCAACATCCTTCCGTTGAACCGATTAGCTACGAAAAACTGACCCAACTGATTGCCTTGGGTGAAACCGATGAATTACTGGAAGAAGCGGTGGCACTCCATCGCCAGATTGCCGCTAATCATGATGTGATCATTGTTGAAGGCTTGGTGCCGAATGGACAAGATCATTTTGCCAGCGAAATCAATGCAGCACTCGCTCAAGCACTGGATGCTCAAGTGGTTCTGGTCAGTACCGCTGATCTGGCAGATCCTCGTAAAACGGCTGAAAAAGTCGATGCACATTTACGTCAGTTTGGCGGCGCAGCATCAGCACGTACTACAGGCGTACTATTCATGCGCACCAAGGGTCTTCCAGAGGGTACTGCAGAAATTCCGGTGACGCTCGACCCAAGCTTACGCCTAGACCAGCACATCGAAGCCTTTGCTCTGGAACTGCAACGTTATAATCGTTATATGGGCACAAATGACCTACCGATTATTGGACTGGTGCCATTCAGTAATATTCTGAGTGTGCCGCGTAGTCTGGATATTGCCCCAGTCATTAAAGGAACCTGGTTGCATCAAGGTGAAGCCAAACAACGCCGGATTTTACATACCAGTTTAATTGCTTCGAACATCGAATCCGAGCTACATAAGTTTGTTGCAGGCGAACTGATTATTAGTGCCTCACAACGGACTGATGCACTTCTGGCTGCTAGTCTTGCCAGTAGTAATGGCACGCCGTTGGCAGGTCTGGTCTTGACCGAACAGGCAGCGCCTGCGGACAACGTTTTAGAATTTTGCCAAAGCGCGATTAAACAAGGTTTACCCATCTTACATACGCCGTTAGATACGTTGGAAACGGCGCAACTATTACATCGTTTTGGTAATGAAATTCCAATTGATGATACTGAGCGGGCCGAGCAAGTGACGCGATTTGTTTCCAGCCATATTGATAATAACTGGCTTGATCAACATACCCAGAATAACCTGCACCCTCGCCTGTCACCTTCAGCTTTCCGCTATGAACTGGTACAAAAATCGATTTCAGCCAAAAAACGAATCGTATTACCAGAAGGTGATGAACCACGTACCGTACAGGCCGCAGTGATTTGTCAGACGCGTGGTATTGCGCAATGTGTCTTATTGGCAAAACCAGAATCAGTGGCAGAAGTAGCAAAGGCACGTGGTATTCAACTGCCAAATGACTTAGAAATTATTGATCCAGATAGCATTCGTGATCAATACATTGAGCCAATGGTTGAACTGCGTAAAGGCAAGCTCGATGCCTTACAAGCCAAAGCACAACTGCAAGATACTGTGGTACTTGGCACCATGATGCTGGCTCTGGATCAGGTCGATGGTCTCGTTTCAGGCGCGATTCATACCACTGCCAATACGGTACGCCCTGCATTTCAGTTGATTAAAACTGCACCGAACTATTCGCTGGTGTCATCGATCTTCTTCATGTTGTTGCCTGATGAGGTCTATGTGTATGGCGACTGCGCGATTAATCCTGATCCAAATACCGAGCAGCTTGCTGAAATTGCGATTCAGTCTGCCGACTCAGCCAAAGCCTTTGGTCTTGATCCGCGTATTGCCATGATCAGCTATTCAACAGGAACGTCAGGCACAGGTGCAGATGTCGAGAAAGTGGCTGAAGCAACTAAAATCGCACAACAGCGTCGTCCAGATTTATTGATCGATGGGCCATTGCAATACGATGCGGCTTCGGTTGAAAGCGTGGGTCGTCAGAAAGCGCCTGATTCTCAAGTCGCTGGTCGTGCCAATGTCTTTATCTTCCCAGATTTAAATACAGGGAACACCACTTATAAAGCAGTGCAACGTGCGGCAAATGTAGTCAGCGTTGGCCCAATGCTACAAGGCTTAAACAAGCCTGTGAATGACTTGTCTCGTGGTGCGTTGGTGGATGATATTGTGTTTACCATTGCCTTGACCGCGATTCAGGCAGCTCAGTCAATGTAACTATAAAAAAACTGATGTAGCAGAACAGGTTTTGCTACATCAGTTTTTAAAGTAATTTCTAATCCGTTCCCAACCACGATCTTTCTTGCGTTTTAATATAATAAAATTACGAACACTATAATACCCAGAACTTGGTTCCCAGAATAACCGTTTTAAAGCATCTAAGCCATCTGCCCAGTCTTGGTTTTCAGCTAGTGCTTCAAACGTTTGCTCACCCTTAAAATCACAGAAGAATACTCTATACCACGCAAAATCATGAGCTGGTTTGTGTTTTAGAATGGCCTGTTCAATTGAAGAAAAGAATTCGCTAGGTGGTGCGGGTGAATTATTAAGATCGCTACGCTGTCCAATATTACCGATATAAGCTGTATATTTTTTTCCTGCTATTTGCCATTGCTCTATAGTGACTTCAGTGGGGTCATTCTGCTTCCAGAAAGCAGCAAGAAAAACATGTAATGAATTAGCAGAAAAATTCTGTACCGCATTCAGTACCCCCTCATTTCCCCTCCCTATGCCCACAAAACTCTCAGTGATGATTCTCTTATCCTCTAACATCACCTCAACATCTAGACGACCATGTGTTTCATGTTCTAACCAATTGGCCCGCATCGCTGGGAGTTGCCCATAAGGTACAATCCAGTCATCAAACGTTTGAACCGAAACACCATGTTCTTCTAACAAATCAATCATTATTTGTGTGACTGATTGATTATTCATAAAGCATATTCCATATTTTTTTATTCAATATATCAGCTTCATATACCAACTAAATCAAATTTCATACTCAGGCTTGTTTTGAAACCCCAATTCTTTTTAACTGCGGCCCTTTCACAAAGAAAATTGCATTGCCACATAGAATTAAAATCACCCCAATCACCGCATTCATTTGCCAGTGATAACCTTCCCATATCGTCGAGATCACCAACGCCACCAAAGGGAACAGCAAGGTACTATATGCCGCCTTCCCTGCCCCAATACGCCCCACTAGAAAGAAATAGGCAGTAAATCCAATCACCGAACCAAAAATCGCCAGATAGAGCAAGGCACTCACGGCGCTGAATGGCATACTCGGGAAAAAGTTGTCCTGCTTGAACCACGAGATCACAGCCATCAATAATGAACCGTACAACATGCCATAAGCGTTAGTAGTAAAAATATCCAGCCCATGTTTCTGATGGCGAGCACTGATCATATTCCCCAGAGAGAAGCCATAAGTGCCTAAAATACACAGTCCGATACCCAGCAGAGTATGACTGTTTAAAGTGGTGCCCACCACGTCATGCCAGAATAAAGCAACAATTCCCAACACACCGAGTAAAGCGGCAGGATAAAACCGCGCAGATACTTGCTGAGAGAAAAATAATCTGGCATTGATGGTATTGAAAATCACGGCCATAGAAAAAATGACCGCTTCTAAACCACTGCTGATATATTGCACCGCATAGTAAAAACAGACGAAGTTAAATCCAAAAATACAGCACGCCTGTAACATACAGAATAAGTGATCTTTTGGCGCCAGCTTTTGCAACTTTCGGCTCATTGCAACGAAAACAAACAAGACCAGTGCCGCGATAAAAAAACGCCAGAACACCGCAACATTGGCTGAAATCCCACTTTGTTGTTGCAGCGTAATCGCAATCCATGTGGTTCCCCAGATCACCACCACCAAGGCATATAACAGCGCATTCATCTCTTTTAAACCAAACTTAATCACAACGAATACTATTTTGCGAGATTTGATGACTTGAGTTCTTGCACAATCTTGCGGTGATTATCATAGAGTTGCGTTTTTCTATAGGCTTTTTGACCAGATGACAAAACTGGCTGAAAGTTCTACACTAAACTGGATCATATTTGGCCCTGCGTATAGAAGATGAAATATCAGATTCTAGATCAATTACAGCAATATAAAGCGCAATTGCTCGACTCGGTAGAACTGGGTTCGGGTATGCAGTTGGCCATGTGGCAAAATAATCAGGATCGTGTCAGTGTCTGTAGTAATCACCACACTTTGAGTATGTATATTCAAGGGGGTTATGAAAGCTACCAAAAGACACCACAGGGCTGGCACAATGGTGGCGGGCCAGATCGTATGTGCCTAATGCCACAGGATTTTGAATCGACTTGGGATCTACGTGATCCACTCACCTTTGTACATCTGTACTACACTGAACAGCACTTGCAACGGGTGGCTGAACAAGTCTGGGATCGTGAACCTAGCCAGATCATTTTAAATCCGCAGATTTTTGTAGGCGATGCACAAATTTCCATGATCTATCGGCATTTTTTACTCAATGGTGCATGGCAAAACCGCGAAAATCACTTGCAGATGAGCACCGCAACCACGCTGCTACTCAATCACCTCATCAAGAATTATAGCCATGCTCAATGGCAAGCACCCGAAGTTAAAGGTGGACTCTCCCCTTATGTGCTTAAGCTGTTATTAGAATGGATTGATCAACATTTACATTTGAGTTTGACCTTGTCTGATCTGGCTCAGCAAGCGCAACTCAGCGAGTATCATTTTGCCCATATGTTCAAACAATCCATGCATATGCCACCGCATCAGTATGTCATGCAGCGCCGTCTTGAACTGGCACATCAGGCTCTCGAACTCACCACAGCCAATTTGACAGACATTGCGGCTCAATATGGTTTTAGCTCCAGTAGCCATTTTAGTCATCGCTTTAAGAAACAGTTTGGCTATTCGCCATCCCAAATCAGAAAAAACTAAAACACAAAATTTATCCTGATGCGTGCTTGATGATCAGTCTCATTGTTTAGACCTTTCGCCAAATCTGAGCTAAAACTCCCACAATCATTCCTTTTTGTCATATAATTTAGCCCGCCAGCTAATCGCCCGCTCAAGAGAAATTTGATATGACAACGATCATCAAACAAGATGACTTGATTACATCAATCAAGGATGCCCTGCAGTTTATTTCTTACTATCATCCACAAGACTTCATCCAAGCGATGAGCCGTGCGTATGACCGTGAAGAAAACAAAGCTGCAAAAGATGCTATTGCACAGATCCTCATCAACTCACGTATGTGTGCTGAAGGTCACCGACCAATCTGTCAGGATACAGGGATTGTTAACGTTTTCCTTGAAGTTGGCTTAGACGTTAAATTTGATTTAACCATGAGTCTGGATGATGCAGTCAACGAAGGTGTACGCCAAGGTTACCTAGAGAACTCAAACGTACTGCGTGCTTCTGTTTTAGCAGATCCAGCTTTTGGTCGTAAGAATACCAAAGACAATACACCTGCCGTAATCCACTACAAACTCGTACCTGGTAATAAAGTCGATATTACTGTGGCTGCAAAAGGTGGCGGTTCAGAAAATAAATCTAAACTCGCGATGTTAAACCCATCAGATTCGATTGTGGATTGGGTACTTAAAACTGTTCCAACCATGGGTGCAGGCTGGTGTCCACCAGGTATGCTCGGTATTGGTATCGGTGGTACTGCTGAAAAAGCCATGATGCTTGCTAAAGAAGCACTCATGGAAGAAATCAACATGGACGAATTACTTCGTCGTGGCCCACAAAGCAAAATGGAAGAACTCCGTATCGAGATCTTCGAGAAAGTGAATGCATTGGGTATTGGTGCACAAGGCCTTGGTGGTTTAACCACAGTGCTTGATATTAAAATCAAGGATTACCCATGCCACGCAGCAGGTAAACCAGTCGGTATGATTCCAAACTGTGCTGCAACTCGTCATGCACACTTCCAGTTAGACGGTTCAGGTGTTGCACATATTCAAGCACCAAAACTTGAAGACTACCCTGCTGTGACTTGGGATTCTTCTCAATCGAAGCGTGTCAACCTTGATACCATTACGCAAGAAGAAATGAATGCATGGAAACCAGGTGACACATTATTGTTGAACGGTACGATTTATACAGGTCGTGATGCTGCACATAAGCGCATGGTCGACATGTTAAATAATGGCGAAGAACTTCCAGTCGATCTCAAAGGTAAATTCATTTACTACGTGGGTCCAGTTGATCCAGTCGGTGATGAAGTGGTTGGTCCTGCTGGCCCGACAACGGCTACTCGTATGGATAAATTTACCCGTCAAGTGCTAGAAGCAACTGGCTTGTTCGGCATGATCGGTAAAGCGGATCGTGGCCCAACTGCAATTGAAGCAATCAAAGATAACAAAGCAACTTACTTAATGGCTGTAGGCGGCGCGGCTTACCTTGTATCTAAAGCGGTACGTGAAGCTGAAGTAGTTGCCTTTGCTGATTTAGGTATGGAAGCAATCTACAAATTCGTAGTTGAAGATATGCCTGTATCTGTTGCGGTTGACGTGAATGGTACTTCAATTCATGCCACTGCACCAAAAATCTGGCAAGCCAAAATTGGCAAGATTCCAGTGGTTGATGCCGCTGCGTCATAAATAATACTCATACAATAATCATAGCCGAATCATCGTATTCGGCTATTTTTTTGCCTAAAGCTTCTGCTAGATTATAAAGATGAGAAGAATAAGGAAATGCAAATGAATAAATATTTACTCAGCATGCTGCTTGGTCTGAGCTTACTCGGCAACATACAGCATGCCTTTGCATCTCCTGCACAAAGCAAATCAATCAAAGAACTGATCAAGCTCAGTGACCTTGAACATGTCTTAAATACTTCACTTGATGAGATGCAGCCAACACTGGATCTTGAGGCTGAAAATATTCTATTACGGGTATTGGGCAAAGATGAACTCACCACAACACAAGAACATCTAGCGGTGCTGGAACTCAGTCAATTATTAAAAGAAACCAGCTCAAAAATGTTTGCTCGACCTGAAACCATTCAAACGATTGAAAAAATCTACGCAGATGCACTCAGTGAAGAAGAAGTCCAAGCCTATTTAAAATTTTTAAAGACACCTGAAGGCCAGTCAATTAATCAAAAGACATTGCAAATCACCACCCACGTTTTTCAATACATGAATAATATCAGTCAAAAAACCTTAAGTGATCCAGAACAAAGTTCACAACTTAAAGAGCAGTTTCTTACGATTATAAAACCGCTGATTCAAGAAGAATAAACGGCTCTATTTATTGTCATGATTACCAAGTCAGAGGGTTCCAAAGTTTAAATGGTTTGACCAGATGTACCTCTGACTTTGCATCATACTTCGCTGGTTTTAACTCTTGCGGTTTAGAACGCACTTTACCTGATGCATCCTGCGCGACAAAGTTATAGCTGGATGATTTTAAACGGGTAAAGGCAATTTCCTGATGCGCCACTTTATCTGGCATGACCATAAATGGCCCCGTATGCTCACTGCGGGAAATCTTATTTTCTTCGTCATACTTGATGAAATAAGTCTGAGCAGCATCTACCGTAAAATCCAGATATTTCGGCTTTTGGAAATGTAGTCCAGCCAATGGTCGGCTCACACTAAGACGATAGGTGCCTGCGGGTAGCTCAAGCCAGTAATAGTGATTATGCAATAGACTTGGAATACGGTGTCCGTTAATGAATAAATTGGCCGCAGCAATTTCCTGACGATTCCAACGCGTATCAGGACGATAGAGATAAACTACCGCAGCTTGTTCATTTTGCGGTTTAACTGGTGCGAAATACTGACCTAATTTTTGATTGACCCAGCCGCCCACACTAAAGCCGCCAACATGATATTGATCAAATAAACCCGGTTCTTTTTCTGTATCCACAGGGGGTAATGTTGCTGTCAGTGCGGTTGGTTTTTCTTCAACAGCTTTATGGCTTTGACAGCCAGCGAGCACCCCTGCACAACATAATGACAATATTAAATAACGCATGACATCCCTCAAGGCGTTTTCTTGAATTTATTTTTAACAACGCAAAACTATGCGGATTTTTTTCAATTTTAAGATTAACACCTCGTTGCCCAATTGCAAATAAAAAAAGCATGAAAAGCCAAGCCTTTCATGCTTTTTCAGATAGACGAGAATTAAGCCGATTTAGAATCGACTACCTTCAAATCCTTCTTTTCAATCAGTTCAGGTGTGCCTGTCTGTGGTAGACGTTCTGGCTTAAAGGTTGGTTTCGCCGTACCATTAATGACTGCTTCATCTACAATAACCGTGCCTACATCAGTACGACTTGGTAAGTCATACATGGTTTCAAGCAACACATTTTCCAGAATTGAACGCAGGCCACGTGCACCTGTATTACGATCTAGCGCTTTTTTCGCTACCGCACGTAATGCAGACTCATCAAAAACAAGATCGACATCTTCCATCGTGAACAGGTACTGGTATTGACGCGTCAATGCATTTTTAGGCTCTGTCAGAATCTGCATCAATGCTTCTTCATCCAGTTCTTCCAAAGTTGCAATCACTGGCAAACGACCAATAAATTCAGGAATCAAACCGAATTTAACCAGATCAGTAGCTTCCACCTGACGGAACAATTCAGAGACTTTTTTACTGTCATCTTTATTCTTCACATCAGCGGTAAAACCAATCCCGCCCTTCTCTTGACGTTGCTGTACGATTTTTTCCAGCCCAGAGAATGCACCACCACAAATAAACAGGATATTTGCAGTATCAATCTGGATGAATTCTTGCTGTGGATGCTTACGACCACCTTGCGGAGGAATAGAAGCAACCGTACCTTCAATCATTTTTAATAATGCTTGTTGTACGCCTTCACCAGACACATCACGGGTAATTGAAGGATTTTCAGATTTACGCGTAATCTTATCAATCTCATCAATATAGATAATGCCTTTCTGTGCTTTTTCTACATCGTAATCCGCTTTTTGCAATAACTTCTGCACGATGTTTTCAACATCTTCACCCACATAACCCGCTTCGGTTAAGGTGGTTGCATCTGCCATCGCAAACGGTACGTCAAGTAAACGTGCAAGGGTTTGCGCCAGTAATGTTTTACCCGAACCAGTAGGGCCGATCAGCAGAATATTACTTTTCGCAATTTCAATGTCTTGATGCCCATGAGTCGACTGACCCACTTTTAAACGCTTATAGTGGTTGTAGACGGCAACAGATAAGGTTTTCTTTGCAACATCTTGCCCAATGACATACTGATCTAAGGCAGCACGTATTTCGTGTGGTTTCGGCAAAGCTTTAGTTGCCCAATCGCCAGCTTCAACTTGTTGACTAGTTTGTACTAGGTCCAAGCAGACATCCACACACTCATTACAAATATATGCGTCCTCACCAGCAATCAATTTTCCAACTTCAGATTGCGTCTTACCACAAAATGAACAATGTTTTTGTCCTTGAGGATGTTCGGACATATTTACTCCACAACTTAAATCTTAAACTTAGGTCCTAAAAATCAGGGACGTTTGCTCAGCACTTCATCTACTAAACCATATTCTTTGGCTGCTTGTGCAGTCATGAAATTGTCACGATCTGTGTCACGTGCAACAGTTTCATAATCCTGACCACTATGTTCAGCCATCAAGCGGTTTAAACGCTCTTTAATAAAGAGAATTTCACGCGCATGAATTTCGATATCAGATGCCTGACCACGGAAACCACCGAGTGGCTGGTGAATCATGACACGTGCATTTTCAAGACAGTAACGTTTCCCTTTCGCACCCGCATTCAACAAGAATGCACCCATTGATGCTGCTTGTCCCATGCAATAAGTTACAACATCAGGTTTAATAAACTGCATGGTGTCATAAATCGCCATACCTGCAGTTACCGAGCCACCTGGTGAGTTGATGTAAAGATGGATGTCTTTTTCTGGATTTTCTGCTTCAAGAAATAACATCTGCGCAACGATTAAGTTCGCCATGTTATCTTCAACTTCACCCGTTAAGAAAATAACACGCTCACGTAATAGACGTGAAAAAATATCGAATGAACGCTCACCACGAGATGATTGTTCAACGACAACAGGAACTAAAGCATTTTCAATTGTTGGAACATACATACGTTTACTTATTCCTAAATTATTGTGACTCGATCTATGCCAACAATATGAGGGATAATCGATGAAATTGCAAAAGGTTCAATCTGAAATATTCGATTATTTAGACTAAAATCTGGTAATTTTTCGAGAAATTAACACTTTCATAACATAGGGTTTTAAGCACTTGCATCAATACTTTCAAGGATAGAAATTTTCGAATTCTACAAGCCCTGCTCCCTCGTATTTCACATGCTAAATAATAGAACAGAATTCAAGCCGTAGCTGCACAATTCATTTTTTAACGATCTACCCAATGTATATAACTTAATCCTAAAGAAAAAGGCGCATTAAGCGCCTTTTTCTTTAATCAACTTTTGAAAGATTAGCCACGACGAGCTTGTTGTTCTTTCAATAAGTCTTCGTAGCTGATCGCAACATCTTTTACTTTAGCAGCAGCTAAGATGTGATCAACAACTTGATCTTCTAACACAACAGCTTCGATTTGAGCACGTTGTTGTTTGTCATTTTTGAAGTATTCAACAACTTCTGTTGGATCTTCATAAGAAGAAGCCATGTCATCGATGTAAGCATCAACACGTGATTGGTCAACTTCAAGTTTAGCATCAGCTAATACCTTGCTTACCAATACGCCAAGCTTAACTGATTTTTCAGCTTGCTCTTTAAACAATTCATCTGGAAGCATGCTGCTGTCAAATGCGCCTGCACCTTGAGCACCAAACTGTTGAGTGAATTGCTGGATCATTTGTTGACGTTGACGGTCAATTTCCTGAGCAACCATAGATGCTGGAACTTCGATTTCATTAGCAGCAACAAGCGCATCAAATGCAGCTTGTTTAACTTGGTTACGAAGACCGTTGCGAACTTCACGTTCCATATTCTTACGAACGTCAGCTTTTAACTTGTCTAAGCCTTCTTCTTCAGTTAAACCAAAGATTTTTAAGAATTCAGCATCGATTTCTGGAAGTTTTGGTTTTTCAACTTGCTTCACAGTGATTTTGAATTGAGCAGCTTTACCAGCCAAGTTTTCAGCTTGGTAATCTTCTGGGAAAGTCACATCGATAACTTTCTCTTCGCCAGCTTTCATACCAACGATCCCGTCTTCAAAACCTGGGATCATACGACCTGAACCAAGTACAAGTTTAAAGTCTTCAGCAGCGCCGCCTTCAAACTTTTCACCATCAACAGTACCTTCGAAGTCGAAAGTCACTTGCATGTCTTTCTTCGCCATACCTTTGGTTACAGCCCAAGTTTGACGTTGTTTTTGCAAGTTTTCGATCATCACATCAACGTCTTTATCGTTGATTTCTGATGATTTACGTTCAACTTCCAAGTCAGCAAAAGCTTTCACTTCAACTTCTGGATAAACTTCAACAGTTGCTTCAAAAACTAAAGCATCATCTTTGTTTTCAACTTTCTCAATGTTCGGCATACCGACTGCATTGATTTTTTCTTGTTGAATTGCTTCAAATACGGTGTCACGAATGATGTCATTCACAACTTCTTGATAAATGCCTGCACCATATTCACGGCGTACAACATTCAAAGGCACTTTACCTGGACGGAAGCCGTTGATCTTCACAGTTTTGGCAGTGCGTTGTAAGCGAGCTTCAAATTGCTCGTTAACACGGCTCGTCGGTACAGAAACATTTAAACGACGGGCAACGCCCGAAACCGCTTCAGTCGTTACTTGCATGGCTTCCTCGATATATAGTTAGTAATAACAATTTTTAAAGTGCCACATTATATGACAACTTTCTGGATATACAAAATCGGAAGCTAAAAAAGCAAATATATTTTTCATTTTGTTCGAAATCATAGTTTTCTTAAATGAATATTAAATTGAATGTTACTTTTTGTTGTTAATGATAAATATTATCACTATAATTCGCACTGATTTTGAGCACTTTATCTATTTTTCTCGTCCAGCTTTGGAACTCTAGTTATGAGTAAATTTAATTTATCCCCGCTTTCTTTTGCATTACTTGGGGCAATGACCACTTCGGCTTTTGCTGATACAACAACATCTGAAAACACCAATACACACCAGCTTGCAACCATTGTGGTATCAGCTTCTGGCTTCGAACAAGATATTAAAAACGCACCAGCTTCTATTAGCGTTGTGACTAAAGAAGATATTGAAAAGAAAAATGCGACCAGCATTGCTGATCTACTTTCGGACGTGCCAGGCATCGATATCCGTGATGGTATTGGAAAAACCTCAGGCTTAAATATTAAAATGCGTGGCCTAGGCAATGAATACAGCCTCATTCTGATTGATGGTCGCCGTCAAACCACCTCTTCTGATGTGACACCAAATGGTTTTGGCGAATCGGCAAATGGCTTTTTACCTCCACTAGCTTCAATCGAACGTATTGAAGTGATTCGTGGACCAATGGCAACACGCTATGGTTCAGAAGCGATGGGTGGTGTAATTAACATTATTACCAAAAAAATTAGCAATGAATGGAATGGTAATGTCACCGTCAGTGGCAATGTGATGGAACATGGCGGCGAAGCCGATTCATGGAAAACCAGCGTTGTCGTAAACGGCCCAATTATTCAAGATAAGCTAGGTCTACAATTACGTGGTTCTTATTTAGATCGCCAAAAGTCAGAACGTGTGCCAGGTACTTCAGGTCGTGATCCACGTCCAAGTGAAGCAGATATTTATGATGTTGGTGGAAAACTATCATTTAAGTTAAATGATCAAAATAGCTTCTGGATTGATGGTTTTCACTCAAGTCAAACTTATAAAAATGATGACAACCGCTTAGGTACACTGGATACCCCAGAACGTGCTAATGGCTACAAAGACGAGCTAGAATTCAAACGAGACCAAATTGCTGTCGGTCATAATGGTGACTATAGTTTTGGTCAATGGAATTCTTATGTCAGCCAGACTAAAACAGAAACAATTGGTCGTACAATTCCTAGAAATACATTCCCAGGGAATGCTTCAGCAGGTCAGGACCGTACCTTAAAAAATACTGATTTTGTTGCTGATTCGCATGTCATTTTACCAATTGCAGATCACAAACTTACTGTCGGTGCTGAATATAAAGAAGCTGAAATTGCTGATGATATTGCTGGTCTTGGTGCAACATTCAAAAAAGACTCATTCTCTGTTTATGCAGAAGATGAATGGCGTATCCTAGATAAACTTGGCTTTACGTTCGGTGGTCGTTATGAGGATCACTCAGGTTTCGGTGGTCAATTTAGCCCACGCGCTTACCTCGTTTGGAATGCAAATGACGAACTTACATTTAAAGGTGGTGTCAGTACAGGTTATAAGGCTCCTTCTGCAAAAGACCTTCACAATGGTGTTATTAGTGTAGGAAATCAGGGAGGTACATTTAATGTTGGCTCTCCTAACTTAAAACCTGAAGAATCAACTAACTATGAGCTAGGTTTCAACTATAACAATGGCAATTTAGACCTGACCACGACAGCATTCTTTAATAAGATTAAGAACCTGATTACTGATGGGCCTGAATTACTAAACTGTTTCTCTGCAAAAAATCCAAATCAACCAGGTTGTGTGAGCTATGGATCACATATCACTCAGGATACTTTTTCACAAAAAATTAATGCAGATGAAGCTGAAACCAAAGGTGTTGAACTCAGCTTGAAGTACAGCATTATTCCTGAATGGGACATTAAAGCTGCATACACCTATATGGAATCAGAAATTACCAAAGGTAAAAACAAAGGTTCTTATCTGAGCAATGTTCCTAAGAATGCATTTAATATGACTTCAACCTGGCACATCAATGATGCCTTTGATGTATGGTTACAGCATGAATATAAGTCAGACCGTAAGCGCTACAATACAGAGCAAACCGCAGGTGATGCCGCTATTATTTATAATGCAACCAACAATAAATTAAAGGGTTACAACTTATTTAATCTGGGTACAAGTTATAGTGTCAATGATCAATTACGCTTCAATGGTTCAGTGAACAACCTGCTCGACAAAGATTTCACCAGTAATGGCTCATATATTGATGCCAATGGTAATCCCGCTTCTTATTATGACTATATGCAAATTAGTTCAGGGATGTCTGGTACTTATCTGGCAGGTCGTAACTACTGGTTATCTGTATCTTATGACTTCTAAATAATCTATATGCTGTAATAAAAAAACCTGCACATGCAGGTTTTTTTATACTTATTCCCCTCCCCAATCACTTCATGCTTATAAATTCGTAATTTAGTCAGTATTGATACACTGGGAAAAATAATCTAAACGTTAAAACTGCGATCACTTTTCAATCCGAGCTTTCGACCATATTCATTAGCTTTTAACTTTTACTCTCACTTCTCTTTTCCATTAAAAATAACAAACTGATATTCAAAAGTTTTCATATTGACTGGATATAAAAAAATTAAAACCCGCTTCATTCAAATGAAAAAAATCACAAAATCTAAATTAAAAGTTAATTTTTAAATCACAATCGTTTTTAT
>NZ_LZPJ01000074.1:0-43488 GCF_001729365.1 Acinetobacter sp. YK3 | reverse complement strand
CGATTACGCCGTGCAGTCGTGTTAGTTGAAATGGCTCGACTGATCGGCGAGTTAGGTTCCTTGATTTGATCACTCACAATCTTCGGCACCTCACGTGGAAGCGTCCTATCCAATTCATCTTTTACAATCAATCGAACAGTATTCTCATCCAGTTGCTCTGCTTCAACCGCTACCCCTTTCACCTGGTTCACCACTTCAATTTTAAAATTGATCGTAGGTGCAGTTGGTTGAACTGAAGCTATCGCCTCAGCCTGTGGCCGTGCAGATCTGCCCAAAGTGAAATCATGGACATCCTCAAGATTAGATCGATCCTGAACCAGACCATTCGGGGAGAAATACACTTTGCCATCATGGTACAGGTCCGTACCGGTAGAGATCTTTGGATTATCTGCAGTCTGATTCGCCTTATAGATAATCTGGCCATCTCCGGATTGATTGAAGATGTTTGATTTCTTCTGGCTTTCCATAAAGGCATTTGAGCTCATCAGTGCACGGCGCATAATATTTTCAGCCGAGCTGTTTTTGAGAAATGCTTCAGGATTCGCACTCTTACGCATACTCTCAACTAAATTGACACCGCCCCAGCGTTTAATATCATCCTGCGACCATACGATCTCGCCTTTATGAACAGATCCGGCAACCTCGTATTTACCACCTTTACCCGTATAACCACCCTCAGCAAAGCCTTGGTCCTTAATTGCACGGATATTGCTGATAATGCTGGCACCTTGCGCAATCGCCCCTGCAATTAATGGCAAGTTTTGAGGGAAACCAACCTTGGCAGCCTGAGCAATATTCTGTTGAATCGCAATACCGGCTGCTGCAATTGCATAGGCTTTATCTGCAGCAAACATGATTTTATAGGCCTTGGATTGCTCACCGAACATAGATCCAAACATCGATGTTACTGAACCAATCATTTGCCCACCGAGAGCAATTTGTGCATTCAATCTATCTTGTTGGTACTTGTCTTCAATCTCTTGGGCATTTTGAGCATATTCATCATAGATGATATTGCGTTGCTCAAGAGCGGCTTGCATGATCGCTGTTTTCTGATCCTCAAAATCTTGCTGTGTTAAAAGACCGGCCTGGAGTTTGGAGTTGATATCTTCAATACCACTCTGCTCGTTGTAGTCAACCGCTGTAGATTTGCTATCAAACAGATCCTGAGCTGCACCAAGACGGCTAAACCGGTCTTGATCCTGTCTATAGAAATCGCTGGTACCATTCATATCAGCCTGAATACTTCCCCAGTTCTGAACAGCACCGGTTATCTTGTCACGCATCTCCTTTTCCTGATTGGCTTTGGAGAACGTAATCAGTTTTTGGCGCTCTTCAATGCTCAGCTTGGTATTTTTTAGAATCTCCTCCCGTTCTAATCGATACCGTTCCTGCATTGCTTCAGTTTCAGACATCAAGACTAATTTAGCCTGGAACAGTCGCTGTTCTTGGGCCAGTTGCATCAACCCTAGCTCTTGCTGATATTGTTGCTCCAGCAATTCAACAGCCTGTTTCTGTTCAGCCTTACTGAGTTCAATATCATGGGCAGCATTGAATTTTTTACGGGCAAAGCTTTCTTCCAGTAACTCAGCTTCAGTTTTTTGGAACTCCTTATAGTCCTCCAATTTCGTTCTAAGGGCTTGTTTCGCGATAGCGATATCATTATCGGCGCGACGATTTAACTCTGCCTTGATTTCAGCAGAGCGTTCTGGTGAAAAGCCTGCCTTGTCTACATCCTCCAAGCGAACAGTCAAATTACTTTTAATTCGTTGGACTTCACTGGCCACCTCATTTTCCAGTGCACGTTGAGCATCCATTTGTTTCTCTATTTGAGACTGAATATCAACTCCCGCTTTATCACTGCCCTTGCTTGCACCGCCTTTAACCTTGCCTTGCATTTTTGGAGACTGGTGAAGCAGTTTTAAAACCACACCATCCTCAAAAGTCACGGTGCTGTAATACCCACCGCCTTTCGGATCATAGGCAGTCTGTACATCTTTAACGGCGACATTCGTAGTGATTGGTGTACCAACTGGCATTGCAAAATCAATCCCCTTATGAAATGAAGAAGCCCCTGCAGTAGGGGCTTTTCTTGGTCCATAATTGGAACTGATCCGATATGAGGATAAAGGTTTATCAGCCGCCTTTAAGCGGGCCAAATGCTCATTACTGACTTTCTGGCCAGACAACGAACCACCATACCGAACATCAAGATGAGCACCGGTACCAATTCCAGAATTACCAGAGATCCCGACTAGACGTTTACTGACTTTTTCCTGCTTAGTTAACTCATTCGTAGAATCCTTTAAAGCTTTATTTTTGGCCTCAATAACTTTCGTATTCTCTTGCTCCATGGAAAGAATTTCTAAACCAGCTTGGTATAATTCATTGGTAATTTTCACACCATTTTTTCGCGCCCAATTCGCAGTGTCTACCATTTGCTTTACTTGATCCGCTGTATAGTTTTTGGCGAGTAAATTCTTGGTTAAACGTGCATCAAATTCACGATCAAATAATGAGTCTGCATATTTCTTTTGAGCCTCTTTTGCAGCCAAAGCAGCCTTTTCATTTTCAGTTAACGACTTGGTATTTTTATCAAGACCGACAATCGCATTCTCAGCCTTATTCCCTGCAAGTGATACTTCAATCCCAAATAAACTATAGGTTTTTTTGGTTTTGTTTGCAGCCTCAGCCGCCGCATCATAGGCTTTGACTTGCTTAAGTAATGCATCCCTGAGATCAGAAGGAATTTTCTGATCCTTCAGTTGCTCTATCGCTTCAGTATATGAAATGGTACCAAGTCGAGCCTTATTTGAGATATCGGTAACTTTTACATTACCTACTGCATAGTTTTGAATGGCAATTAATGCTGATGCGACCGCCTGCTCTTGTTGCTTCAACTTCTTGTTTTGATCATCCAATGTTGCAGCGAGATCAGCTAGCTTCTCTTTACGTTGCTCCTCACTCAGCGCCTTGATTTCATCTTTAGTTAACTTTGCAGCCTCAGCCTGCTCTTTTAACTTTGCCGTTGCCTCCTCTGCCTTACCATTGAAATAAGAGTAAGCGGCAGTCAAACCGGCCACGCCCAAGGTAATTGCACCTATTGGTCCACCAATTAAGGCAAACGCTCCACTAGCCAATCTTCCTACATTGATAGATGCAGCTGCAAGACGTCCTTGCGCTGCTGTTTGTGCATTCGTAGCAGCAGTGACCGCTGCTTGAGCTTGTGCATAACGTGTTGCCGCTACCGTAGCGCCGTATTTAGCCTGTGCCGCTGCATTTGTCGCTTGAACATTTGCAAGATGTGCTTTAGCCGCATTAAGTGTTGCTGTTGCTTCTGCAACCTCAGCCTGAGCATTTGCAACAGATGCCTGACGACTGCGGATGGTTGAGATAATCCCGGTATCGGTGGCAACAGTTTTGGCAATAATTGTCTTGGTTAAATAAGCAAGACCGCCTGCCGCCGCTGCATTCATTACAATATCAATATTATCGGCTAATAATCCCAAGCCTGCTGCTGCAGTATTAGTTGCACCTGTGCTCTGATTGATTTCACCAAGTAACTTGGTCACGGCATTTGACAATGTAGTCACACCATCTGCCAGACTATTTTCCATTGCATCAGCTAATTCTTGATTTGAATCTCTGGTAGCTTTAAGTGTCTTGATCAGATCTTCTAAAGAGATTTTACCGGTCGCGCCTAGCTCACGAATTTGAACCTCTGTCTTGCCTGTGGTTTTAGCCATATCTGCAATAATGTTATCGGCAGCGGTAACAATCGAGATCCAGGCATCAGCATCAATTTTGCCTTTGGCCATAGATTTAGAAAATGCATCAATTGCTGATTGCGCCTGATCAGCACGTGCAGCATTTGCCGTAAATGAAAAGGAAAGTGAGTCAGACACATCCAAGGTATCATTGGTGGCGTAACCTAAGGCTTTCATCCCACCAGCCAAGCCTAAATAGACTTCCTGCGCTTCACCTAAGGCACGGTAAGTGCTTTTTGTAGACGCATATAGACGCTCCTGAACAAGATCAAACTCAGCAGCACTATCTGTTGCATTACGAATACGTGCTGCCATCTGAGTTGCACCATCAGCTCTGGCAATTGCTTCATTTACAGTAACCAGACCCACCATAAAACTGGCCAAGGCTTTAATCGATGTCCCATAGGAATGAATCGACTTTTCCTGTTTATCCAGTTCCTGCGAAGTATTTTTAATTTCCTGTGAAAACTTTTGGTTCTGCTGAGTTGCCTGCTTGGTGACTTCAACCGTTTTTTGTACGGATGTGTTGGCATTGTTTACCGTGGTATTAAAGTTCTGGACAATGTTATTGGTCACAGAAAACTGTTTACCCATGTCCTTTGTAGATTGTGATGCTGAATCGCCACGCTCAGTAATTCTAGACATTTCATCAGCCAAGGCTTTGGCATTGCGTTCAGCGTTTTGTGAGTCAATTACGATGACTAAGCGGGATTCTTGCGTCATAGTTACTTTCCTTTAGGCCATAAAAAAACCGCCTTAAAGGCGGCCATAAATCTGATATAAAAAAACCCCGCATTGCAGGGTTATATATTTTTAATTAACTTAATCTTTAAATGTGTCAAGGCAGACCATTAAAGCTTCATTTGCAAATTCTGTTTCTGCTTCTTTCTTTTTTTCTTCACTATTCCATAGAGGGCTTTTATAAGCATCTTTTATAATTGACAGATACAATCCTCTAATTGCCGGATTCTTTACATTACTCTCAATTAACTTAATTGAATCTAAAGCTTGTCCACCATGTTGTCTCTTGTACATAATGCTTTTTGCATAATCTGAGATAGACTCACAATATTTAAGCTTTAATGAATGATCGTCTGCAAACAAAATTCCAGAAAAGCCCATTAATAAACAAAAAAGTATTTTTTTCATTAAACTACCCATTAATATCAATGAGGGGAATTTAACAGCTCATATAATAAATAACCACCCTTAGGTGGTCATCACATTATCTTGTTTGAGTATTTGCAGTTTTAGCCTTCACCTTTTTATAGGCCTCTTCCAGAAACAGATCATCCAGCGCAAAGATGCAGTCGTTAAAGATATGTGGACCAACAGGCAGATCATTATGCTCGGCATAAACATTAATGGCCTGCTGGTCTATTGATAACGGCATACCCTGCTCATATCGTCTGGATCTACAAATTGTGCTGAAGGCTAAGAGAATTGATTCAGCAGCATAAGATGATTCCGGTGGCTCAGGAATATGGCCACCTAAGAACTTGATTTGTTCGATTTCGTGCGGCGATTTCGATGCGTACGTTTTCTGGTATTTGTAGAGTTCAATGACTTTCCCAGGATAACTGCCTTGTCCTTATCCGCATTCTCCTGGATCTTCTGAGCTTCAGTTTTAACGAATAACCAGATGGCAACACCGATATCACCCAGGTTAAAAAGCTTTGAAGCATTCTCTGCTGTGTATGGCATGTCAGTCTCTACTGTCTTACCATCAACCACTTCTGCAAACACTACACCCTTCCAGTCCTCAACCAGATGCGCTGCACATGCATCCATAAGCAGCTCATGATAGAGCTTGTCAGCTGGATCTGTAGCCATCACGTCATAGCCTTTTGATGTAATCTGATTACCGGCCCGTTCAATTGCGACCTGAAACGGTTTATAGGCAATTCCACGGATCTTGAATTCGGCCTGAACCTCACCTTTATCGTTCTTGAACTGGCACCACTTAGATGCTTCTGAACTTTGTACAATACCGACTTTTAACGCCATAACGACCTCTAAAATTTAAGCAATAAAAAAGCCCATGACACTGCATAGGCTTTGGTTATGATTTAATAAATAATTACGTTATACCCGCTCACTACACCAGTGCACGTACAATGGTTGGGCTGGTACGCACTTGGGCAAAGTTGATGTCTACAGTGATGATGTCATCACCACCGCCATCAGGGTGATTGGCTTCCATGACTTCCAGCTGCGGGAAATTAAGTGAGTACTTACTGCCTTTGTTGTCCGTGATATCAAAAACCAGTGTGAACACATCACGAGTTTTAATCGCATCAATCCAGGCAGCTGATGTCGCCGAGAACATGAAATTACCGTTTACGCCGATATCCATCATCTTCTCTAAGTAGAACTCTGGAGTGTATTTGCCAGATCCAATACAGCGGATCGCCTCCAGGTTGTTATTAAAGTTAATGGTGAGTGACTGCAGACAAGCTTTACCTTGGATCGACTGACCATTAATCAGTAACTTTTCAACATTTGGCATGCTGACAACCGGACGACTTGAAGCTGGTACCGGATTGGTTACTGGATTCACTTGCTGACGAGTGAATGAACTACCGACCAGACCAAAGTTGCCTGTAATCTTTCCTGTAGTTTGAATCGTGATTTCACCGGTATTGACCTGTACACCACGATAGATGAACACCTGGCCAACATCTTCATAGACTTTAACCAAGGTCAGCGATTTACGGATACCGCCGCCAAAGCTTAACGAATTTGCCGCCCAATTATTAAAGGCCAGCACACTCAGGAATAAGTCAAAGGTACCAAGTGATAATTCAAATTCCAGCTGGCCAGTGACTTCAGCTTCAGTTACCGAAGCACCCTGACGGAAACGTGAATCAACGACTTCATTGCTTTGTTCGGTAGATACGTTTTCTGATAATCCATCGGTTACACGGCGAACGGTGTACCAGACCGGATTTGCTGGAGTAGTACCGAGCACTGCCTCTTCACAAGCATATAACCGGATTTTTGCGCCTGAACTCATTTATTGTTCTCCAAATTTTAGGCATTAAAAAACCCGCTTTCGCGGGCTATTAAAGTGATTCGTTTGACGGTTCGTCCTGGATTTCTGGTGGCTCTACACCGTCCATGGCAGCTGCCACGGCCTGAGCCAGATTGGTTGGCTGGAACTCCACAGGCGTTTCAGAAATGGCATCACCCATTTCATTAAGTAACTGCTCTTCCGAGATAGGCTCTTCATGTAAGCGGACATCAATCCAGCGACCTGCAGGTATATCGAGAGGATTGTCCAGGTCAGCCACGACTGCAGCAATCTCGAAGTCAAACTTGCGCTTGTAGGTTTTAATCGAGATATCGCCGTTCTCTAGTGTTTCATAGAGTACTGCGACGACAGTATTACCATTGGCATCTTTAGGGATCTCGATGTACCAGCCTTCCTGCGCTAAACCCAAGGATCCTTTAAGCAGATAATCACCAGTCCCTACACGCTCAAATGTGATTGGCTGTTCCTTCGCATCTTCATTCAACTCGATCGAGTTGGCATAGAGCTTTACAATTGGTGAGGCTGCCTTAATGAAACCATTGGCATCAACTGTGGTACTGGCTGTACTTAGAATTTTGAAGAAGCGTTGAACTGTTGCACTTCCGTTATTCAATGTTAGACAACCACAATAAATATCATGCCGCACATTCATCGGATAAAACATGGCATAGCCATTAGCAACACTTGTACTAAATGTGCTCATTGCAAACGTACCTGCAGGAAGACCATGTGCTGCCGAGTTATCACCTGTTGCGCGTCTACATAAACTTGTAACTTCACCTACGCTCAATGGTGGAGTTGAAACTACCACTGGGTTGTTATCGCCGATTCCGAAATCCCCAACCTTTAAAACCCGACCTGTAGTGGCATCTTCTCTTGAAGCTGTTAATGTGCCTTGTGCAGCATTACCCAGCCCAGTCACCTGCGTCCAGTCAGGTGTCAAATTTGGAATGCCTGAGGCAAATGGCAACATAAACTGCTGTTTACCTTGGGCAGCATTATAGGGATATGGACGATGCTCCCAGTTAAATTTAAAGACAAGATTGGCCATTATGCTGTCACTCCCTCAATGACCTGAAACGTCAAAGTTTCAGAATGTTGGGTTACACCGTTCACCACGGCCTTAAGATCCATCTGGACCAGTCCCAGTGGCCATGCTGCAGTACTGGCTCCCGACTTCACATTCAACCAGCCTTTCTGTGTAGCCTGATTTAATGCAGCACAGGTTAAAGTTGCCACGGCAGCACCGGTATCCAAAGCCTTAACCTGAGAAGTAAAAGCATAACCGGTCAGGTTAATCGCACGGCGCACATCATCAGGCGGGAATTGCAGAGTCTCATCTGTATCGACAAGCTGCAAATTCAGGTTAAAGGTGTCACCGCGCTTAAAAACAAAATTGCTCATAAGTGATTCCTATAGACATAAAAAAACCACCGATGAGGTGGTAGTCAAAATAAAAAATCGCCCTTAGGCGACCATTCAATAAATCTTATTCTGTTTTGCTCAATTTACTTTATAGCCGATCGTTACGTTGTACTGGATGAAATCGCTATCCTTGCCTGCATTGATGGCTTGCCCCTGCAGACATTCCAGATGCTCAATATTGAAATACTCGAAATGAGCCAGTAATGCATCGCTGAGCTCGGTAATCGCTTTCTCTCCAGTATGGAGTCGATCGAAGCATTGAATCATGATATTACCGGTTCGCCGTGTACAAGGCTTATCAGCTATACCCGAAATAAAGCTTGATCCACCTGCAATCGTTAAACGACACCAAAGGCCATTTTTAGGCACTTTAAATTCTGGTGCATTCGGATACTGGATCCGCGCTTGATCGATGCCAGTGAAGCCCTGCATGCGTCCAATAATGGCTTGTCTCGCCTGCTCTAATGTCATTGCCATGTCAGCCACCATACTTTTGGGAAATAAAGTTAAATGTGATGCCATAAATACCTTGGCCAGCCTGCTGCGACCATCCATTCTCTAAGCGTTCTGCATATGGAAGGTTGTTCTGGATGTAAACCAAGTTTCCCAGCTTGATTTTAACCGCCTGGACTGCAGCATCCTGATTGGCATTTACCTCAGGTCCACGGACACCCATATCAGAAGATCCGATAGAAACAATGTGTGAAGCACGGTATGCACCTGTGTCGACTGGGCTGGTATTAACCAAGGACTGAACCGTATCCATCACAATATTTTTTACATGCGCTTCTGAATCGCTGACGATCTGCACGGCGAATTCAGTTGGTTTTTTTCCTTTCCAAGTCATTTTTCACCTATAAAAAAACCACCTTTTGGTGGTTTAGTCACTAGACTGAGAGGAGGTCGATTTTCCAATCATTCCCAAATCTCTCATTTAAGTATTCAGTTATCAATGGATTAAATTTTTCCATCGAGCTTTCAGGCAACATAAATGCATTATTTCCAGTTGTTAATCCGAATCGAGTAATCCCATTCAAAGCATCAACTGAAGAAGTTGTATTTGTGAGAAAAACTGTAGCCTTGCCATCTTTAATAAACTTTTCAATGCCTTTTAAATTTGGTGCTTTTTCTAAGGGTAAAGTGATTTGTATTATGTTGTACTTGCTGCGCTTAGAAGACTCAATAACATAATCAACACCCCTTCTCATCCCATTGCTATAGTTTTGAACAGTTTCATCGGCCTCTTCAAAACTATTTATAACACCATATTTAACCGCTTCGTCTCTTGAGCTTGTTGTTGTAAGCCAACCATCTTCGCTAGGAACCAGATAATTATTAGAATCAATTAATTTAATGATATACCCCATTACATACTCCTTTTATATTTGTAGTGGGGTTATATCTCACTTTCCATAGTCAAAGCAAATACTTACACCTTTCTCAACTGACATTTCCAGATTGTTTCAGCTGGATCCTGCTGAATATGCATGACTCGAAAATTGCCCAGGGGTGTAAACCACTCATCATCAATTTGCGGTGCCATGGTTACTTCATTCTGCAGAACAACCGCCTTTTTATCGGTGGCCAAGACACCGAGCGTCTGGATCTCGTATTGATTGTATGAACCAAACAGCACACCACGACCTTGGTAAAACTGTCTGATTGCGTTAAATCTTTCAGTCAGAGGATCCCAATCTTTTTTGATGATCCGCTCACACGAAAAGGATTGAACAGCATCTGCCAGATCTTCATTAAATGCCCCGGCGATATCTGCCTGCAGTTCATCACGTAAGCCCATTAGATCCTCCGGATAAAGAATACTGAAGAACGTTTAATGAATGGCTTAATCAGATCCAGAATGTATTGTTCAGTAGCATTCAGCTTTACTGATCCATCCTGGTACTCCTTTTCCGACTCAACCGAATCAGCCTTAACCTTTTTACGTTTTAAGGCCTGTTCCTGCCCTTGGTAGAGCACACCCTTCATGATGCCTTTAATGATCTCGTATGAGGCTGTTTTTAGCGCCTTAGGCACTTGTGTCACATCTTCATAAGGTTTCAAATTACGGGCGATCAGATAGGCTTCTGCCTTTTGCAAATAATCAGCCTTATCACTGGCAGATAAAGCATCAAAGCCTTGTACATGTTCAATCGCTTCTTGTTCAGTGATAAAGCTCATGGATTATTCCTTTGACTCTTGAGGAATGAGTGCAAGCAAATCGTCTTTACGGGTAACGCCGTCAAATGAAATGCCTTTTTCAGTTAATACAGCTTTGATTTCATCAACCTTGAGGGTTGAATAATCAATAGGCTTATCCTGTTCCTGATTATCACCTGCAGTATGTTGATCATTTAAAGGTTGGTTATCGCCTGCACCCGTTTGATTCTGATCACCTGCACCGGATTCCAGCTCTGCAATACGCGCTTTCATTGCATCAGGATCATTTTTGAATGCAATAAACTCGCCTTTTACGCCAGCCAGTTGCTCTTCAAGTTCATTCACTTTTTGTTGTGTCATTTGTCGTTCCCGTGCTCGGTTAAATGATGAAAGTCCCATGTGAGGATCTCCAAATATGGTTTTGGGCTGCCTTCCTGTAATTACCGAAAGGCAAAAATAATAAAAGCGGGATATCCCGCCTTTTCGTTATTTGATCTTGTGCTTGAATGCCACGATCCGGATCTGTTTAGGATCGTATACACGCTCCCAGTTTGTGCCCTGGGCAAGACCAGCATTATTCGGTGCAATACCGGTAGCACCCGCCCATTTGATGCCACGTGGATGCAATACAAAGTGACGGCGGTTAATCAAAATGTCAGTACCGGCCAGGCTGTCACGGTCTGTTTCCACACCAACCGGTGCACCGATATCCTGGAAGCCAATCGCACCTTGGCCAAACAGGAATGACGTGAATACATCACCATCCACAGGCATACCATCATCAACAATGACACGGCGGTCCATAAAGGTTTTATAAAGCAATACGCCGTCAGCATCACGGACCGTTTCAATCAGGCCTTGTTTAGATAATGCCGCCATCGTTGCTGAGTGCATTGAGATCGCCGTTAATTTATCGACCGCATCACCAAGCTTGTAAGAAGCATCAACGAAAGAATGGCCATCAATGACTGCAGCTGCGCCAGCACCTGCCGAGATGTCATGCACATTTTCTTTCATGCTGGCTGCACCAAACACACCTTTAAGGGTATTAACGGTAAAGCCTTGGAACTCTCGCGACCAGTAATCTGCGACAAGATCACCCACTGCACCCAATGGATCATCACCGGATAAAGCTTTAGCCAGATCATTAGCTCCCCATGCTTTACCACGCGCATGAAGGATTGCGATATCCTGACCTGAAGTAATGTTGTTTACAGTGAGTGCTTCTGAATCTGACAGCACTTCTGATTCACCGCTTAAATCATTCCAGAAAGGCATGTTAACGGTGCTACCACCTTTACTACCGAAAGCGATCTCAACATCAGGATCACCCACAATGCCGGATTGCCATAATGCAGATTTCTCTGCAGTTTTGTTTAATACGTATGGAGTAAATAGTTCAGGAACGATTACATCAGCAATTTTTGTTTCAGCCATTTGGCCTTCTCCTTAATTAAAGTTTAATACCGTGTTTTGCAGCAAGCTCTTTAGCCAGCTGCGGATTTTCATTTCGTAATTGCGCAAGTTTGGTGAGATTCACAGAGCCATCAGCTTTAAGGATGTCGACCTGACCTTTTGTATTGGAACTACCAGGTGCACCAGTTCCGTTTGCTTTTGGCCAGAAGTACGGCTTTTGCTCGCGTAGGGATTCAACCCACTCTTTTGGTGACAATGGTGTCTTGCCATCTTTACCAATAATCACTTCACCGCTTTCGTCCACCGCTACCGCTTTGCCATCCTCGTCTAATACAAATTTAGACTGGGCAAGAAATGCGATATCTGCAGTCGCCTCTGGTAATGCTTCAAGCTCAACAGCAGCCTGGACAATCTGGCCTTGCACCACCGACTGCTTAAACTTATTGGCATAAGCTTCAGCATTGTTGGCTCGTGTAGTTTCGGCATTGAGCAAACGGGCATGCTCTTCACGCATCTTCTCAGTGCGTTTTTGAATCACTTCGTTTACCTTGCCTTCAGCGATCAGCTTGGCTTCTTCGTCCTGGTCGAGTTGGGCAAATACCTTTTTCACAATTTCCGGATCGATGCCTTCAAATTGTTTCTGCAGGCGTTGTAATTCGCGTTGTGCAGTCTTAGCGGCATCACGCTCGCTTTGTAGTGCAGACTTCAAGCCCTTCGGATCTTCATAGCCTTCTAGGTCAAGGCGGAACTTCCCGTTCTCCTCAACATATAAAGCACGATGTTCTTCTTTGATCTGGTCCAATGAATCCACAATAAATGGCAATGACATGTTCAAACCTCTCGTTTGATTAAGTTGAGCCTTATCTCAAGGCAATAAAAAAGCACCCTAAGGTGCTATGGTTAAAAATAAATTCAATATGGATAATTTGCTTTAGTACGGTTAAAGCTAAGTTCTAAGATGGCCATGTATCTGGGTATCTTCTTTCGAACAAAAGGCACCAAAATTAAATTAGTACTCAGGATATATTGAGCCTCACTCATCGTTATTGGTTTCATAAATCCAACTCCTTAAATGTTCGTTCATCCAACTTTTTGAGCTGGTCCAATGTGTAAAGCTGTCCCTCCGGATCAAAGAACTTATCAAAATCAAAATTCCCCTCTTTGTAGAGCTTGTAGCGTTTCGGGCCTAACCACTCATTTTGAAAGAAATCATCTGTTTTCTTAAAAAACTCTTTGAAAGTTGTGTTGGCATCGATCTGACCAATCAGCTGCTCACGTTCATCTTTAGGTATGTCCTTTATTCGACGTTCATCCATCACAAAAGGACGCTCACCTACTAACAGGCCATCTTTTTCGACAGGTACCAAAATACTCCGGCAGTTTGGGTGAAGTGGCGGTACACGTCTGTCGGGATCGTTGATCTCCCAAACTGAGCCATCCAATGATGCACAGAGCTTTGATGTTCTCCCATCCAAGGTGGCAATAAATCTTTCGTATTTAAAACCGAGCTGGATAAAACTTTCATGATAGGCCTGATTGGCTACATGGCTGCGGACAGTCCTCACCGTACGCTCTATATCTGCTTTGGAGGTACTTAAAAGCCCATCATCATAATTCTGGCGTTTGGTACCACGGATCCGCTGGATGATTTCCTGATTAGTCTTACCGCTGCTGATCCCGTCACGAATTGCATATTCAACTTTCTGCCGAGCACTTATAGCAATTTTGGAAAGTAACTCATCAACCAAAGCACCACCAACTAACGGCGTTTTCTTGGCTGAAGAATAAAGCTTATTTCCGTTCTGCTTTTTGATCTTCCCGCCGTATAGCCTGGCAGTGTAATTCGCCTCATATACAGCCAGAGCTGCAGCTGATACGGCGAATACTTCAGGAATGGAAGTACTTAAACTGGCGAACCATTGAGATATGAGATTTCGTATCTCTTTAAGATTGTTTGTAGTGTATTGGCCACCCGCTAAGGCCACCTTCTCGGAATCGTTCAACTCATCCAGCAGATCCCGAAGTTTTGAAAGCATCGCATCTGATTCAGAATTAAATAACCTGGTTAATTCATTCACCGATTGGGATGATGCTCGATATAAATAAGCCTGGTGCTGAGTGAGGACCTCAATCAGATTTTTTTGATCATTTGAAGCCATTTAGCCCCCTTACAACGGCAAACTATCCCGCTCTTCTTCAACGCGAAGCAACTCATCCTGATAATCATGTGACGGCAATTTACCCGTAGCGATATATTCCCAATATGTCCTGAATGAGTTTTTACCTTGCAGTGCACCTTCATAAAGTTGCTTGGCCAGATTGATATCGTATTGCTGAACAATAAACTCAGGCTTCACCGTAAATGCGTATTTAGACTGATCCAGCTTTAACCACTGAGCCGCATATTTAATGGCCTGCTCGATAGCTTCAGCAGCACACATCACGATGCTATGCAAGCTGGCATGCTGATCATCCTGACGTGCACGGCGTGCTTCACCAGATTCCTGGCTATTGGTATCAATGACCTTTGCACCGGCTTCAAGCGCCGAGTTTTTCTGGGCATCCATTTCCTTCTTGGTCATCTCGATACCAGCACCTGAAATCTCAAGATAGCCACATTCCGCTTCACCTGGTAAATCCCAGACCGCCATTACTCCAGTCACGCTGATATCAGTTCCATCATCCAATCCGCTGATCCATGGTTGTGGGTGCGCCGTATGGTGCAATGACTGGTAGTAGTCTGCACTTAACTGGTAATACTTCAGTGCAGCTTTGGCCATCGTTAATAGTGGTACCGATCCGACATGCGGTGAGTTGTCTGTGGTACCGCAGAATACAAAGGGCGTAAAGGAAAGCTGATTACCACCCAGATCTGGTGTTTTATCTTCAGGGAAAGCGCCGTCAAATAACCGAACTGTTAAAGCGCCGTCTTGCATAGATAAAACACGATGCACGGTTTTAGTATCGTGGCCAAACTCATCTTCGCTATTATCAAACTGCTCCTCAAGCACCAACAGCTTTAAATCCTTACGTCCACCAATACTGTTCTCCTTCCAGTTAATGATTGATAGCGCGTCATACATTGCAAAATAAGGTACGCCGTCGCCATCTACGTCCACCAATAAACCACAGCGGCCACACTCCAGCAGTTCAACACATACCCGGATAAATAACTGCTTAAGCCCAAAACCATCATTGGTCGCATTATTGATCAGCCCCTTAAGCAAAGAACTCTCAATCACGATATCTGGCTCAAGTTTCGAGACTAGGCCAATCATGGTCCGTAATGAATCCTGAACCCATAATGGATACTGAGCACGGTTCACATATGCCTTATAGATCTCGCCTGTAGTATCTCCCTGCTTCTCTGCTTCGATCATGCCTGCAGATTTGGAGAGATACTTCGTTGTGGCTTGCTTAATCTGCTCTTCACCAGCAACAGCATCGCGCATCATCTGCCAGCTTTTTTGTGCAGCAATATACTGCGGATGTTTATCAGTAACTGCCATAAAAACACCATAAAAAAAGCACCGGTAAAGGTGCGTTGATTAATAAGACATACCGCCAATACGACGCCGTTTAAATACTTTTTGGATAATGATTGGAAAACGCTTGGCCAGCGGGTATCCACCTGCATCACCTACGTGATCCAGACCGGCGCTTTTATCCGGCATTCCAAATGAGTCATAAATCTGCTGCTCTAAAGTCGCGGTAAAATTTGGGCATTTATTGGTGTTTACTTTAAGGTTTCGCTCACCTTCAGCATTGAGGATCTGGGAATTCACCGCATTGATCCGGTCTTTAATGCCAGGATTAACGCCGTTCACTTCCACCTTAAATCCGTTCTTCTTCAGTATTGCATGGTCCGATTCACTGAAACCTTTGGATGAAGTTGCTTGTCCAGAGGCATCAGGTATCACAGTGATGTCATGCTCTGGAAAACGCTCCTTGATCAGATAACACATGGTCGGTGTGTCTCTCACTCCAACCAATTCATCCAGTGCTCTTGGCTTACCCTCTCTAATGACATAAACCACGGCGGCCATCTTCAGTACGTTAAAGTCCATCCCGATGAGTAAAGGTTCATTCGGTGTAATTTCCTCATCCGTATGGTTGAGCCCACGGTCAAAGTCCGGATATACAGCACCACTGGTTAAGTTAACGAATTGCCCTTTCAGATAAGCTGAAATCAACTGGGGTGGATATGATTCATATAACGATGAAATATAGTCATCTGGTAGATTGGCTTCATTGTCATAGGTGGAAGCCTGAATCATTCCATATAATGCCCGTTTAGCTGGTGTAGAATTGGCTTCTTTTACAAATTGCTCATACGTAAACTTAAAACCTTCAGGTGTGGTGGCAACATCAATACCATTCAGCAAACCCGCTTGTTTATATCGCATACGTGCAATGATCTTACGCCACGACTGCTGTGCCTTCAGCATCGCCATTACATCGAGCTCATCAATCAGCGCATGGCCAATCTTGAAACCAACAATAGTTGCCGGCTTTTCCATAGATCGGCATATGATTGTGGTCCGATACTGGCGACCATAATAAATATCGACTTCCTTGTTGGTTTCATAAACCTTGGTTTTAAGTCCCCAGTCGAAAGCAACCTCATCAATTGTGGGAAAGAAGATATCCCGAATCTGAGGATATGTCGGTGCAAAGTAACCTAAAGGAACCTTAGGAAACTCCCAGGCTTTATTACATAAGCTTGAGCAGCCCACCCAGGTCTTCCCCGATCCAAACCCGGCGACAAAAGCCCGGAATTTCTTCTCCATCTGTAAAAAATTAGCCTGAGGTACATTCAGTGTCGGATTGATATTCGGCATCTTTTTTACTCGCATCTACAACCTGGATGGTTACTTTTACTGGTGTTGGATCGTCAGCACCTTCGCCGTCACCATTTCTGATTTTTTCGATCTCAAGCTGCTTTAATTCAAGATCCAGCAAATGCGCTGAATGGCCATGCATTTCATCCTTCACCTGCTTAATGATGTTTTGCTTAACGACCTTGTTCTTGGTTGTGTCATACATTTTTTGCAGTTCATTAATACGAAATGACTTATTGGCCAGTGGAATATCAAAAACATTGTTCCTGAAATCTTCTCGTGTCTTTTCGAACAGTATCTTGAATTTCTTACTTAGATTTTTTCCAGCGGCTTTAGTCGGGTCGTAAAGTTGTACCTGTTTACGATCAATTTCAATGTTAAATTCTTGCTTGACAGCATCTGCAACCTGTTGAGGGGTATCCATGCATGCAAGAGCTTGAACAATATAAATTTTCACTTGTTCTTTTAATGCAGCCATACCCCTACCTTTGTCTAGCTACGTCTAGCAAAATAGACAAAAAAAATGAGCCAAATGGCTCAACTGATTATGCAAGTACCACAGCATCTGGAGATATTCACTTCATTTACAAACGGCGATTGCTTCGCCACTTCAACAAGTCGCTTCACGTCTTCGCTTGCTCCCCAGCGTTTAACGACACCCACAAACTCTTCAACGTCATGGCCAGCAAGATAATGTTTCGGAAGCCCAGTCATATCGCTATAGATTGGCTCGCCGTCTTCAGGATCTCGCTCAACACCAATGTGATACAGCTCATGTTCGATCAATGCACAGAAATCCCGATCTGAAGCTTGTTCGCAAAAACTGGCATCAATCGTAATGAGATACACCGGCACATAACCGAACCAATCTCGCATCTGCTGCTCTTGTCGAGCTTTACGCCATCCGCCTTGGTTAAACATCACCTTTTCGCACTGGCCGAGCACCATACGCTTTTTGGCTACGCAAGCAGAAGATGCCCAGGCAAATGCAAGGAACTCTTCACTGTCGTGGATGAGCTCAGCAATATGGTCATGGTCGGGATTATGTAATGGTCCACCAATGGTTAAAAAGTTCTTTACCACCCAATCCATAAGATCTGGTGCAGGTGCTAAGCGAATTGCTTCTTCCTCGTCTGCTTTATCCATCAATTCCGTTGGTGGAAATGGTCTGATCTGGCTCATTGAATTTATGCCTCTTTAAACTTTTAAGCCACTGGTCAGCGTAGCTTGCTTCAATCTGCGTTGGTCCTGATTCATCAATCTTGTATCGGCTTGATGATTCAATCCTTACAACGGTGTAACCCTTTTCCCAGGCTTGATCGTATTTATCCAGGCTCCAGGCTTTATTTGCCAATTTACCCTTACGGCCACCAGACCAAGGACCACCAGAAATCTCAATTAAGATCCTGTCCTCAATAAGGTGGAAGTCATAACGCCAGTGCTTTGTTGATTTGAACTGGAACAGCTTTTCGTACTTAATCTCTAATATTTGTAAGGCACGTTCCAAATCTTCAAATGTATCTAAATAGGATTGTTTAGCTTTTGGAAGTGGTCTGCTTTTAGGCTTTGTATTAGGTAGTTTTTTTCTTGTGAGTTGGAAATATTTTGAAGTGTCCATAATTTACACTAATTAAAAAGCCCCTTTAAAAGGGGCAATTTTTTTCAAATAAAAGCTATTTATTAATTTTACTACTAGCACCATAAACACTATCAAATGATTGATATATAACATGTTTATTATAACTTTTTAACATATCAATATTGTCTTTGATACGAGTAATAGTTAAATTATATTGAAATTGTTTGATGCCCAAAAACTTCGCATTATGTACCAAACCATTAATATTTGGATTGTTTTTCAATAAAGTTCTTATTATTACATCGACATCATTTGGGAAAAAACTTAAATATATAAATGCATCCTTTCTCAAATTAAAACCAAATGTCACTCCATTTGAATTTTCAAAAATAGAGGAGATGTCAACATAACTACGATCAGAAAGCAAACAAATTTCATTAGCATAGGAACAAAGATAAATTAAATGAAAAAATTTAGAGAAATCAAAAAAACCTTCTGCAAAGTCATCCAATATACATCTTTCTCCAAATGTTGGAGTTAGCATGATAAATAAAATTTTCAACCATTTTTTATATTTTTCTTCTGTGACTGAAAATTTACTTAAAACTTCTATAGGAACTGAATAGCTACTTATTTGATCAAAGTAATCTTTAAGTTCACCATTAGTAGGATAATGATCAGCAGCATATGAAAAAGTATTAATAGTTTTCTCAATGCAATAAGGATTTCTAATCATACTCATTAACTTAGACTTAAAAACATACAACAAACAGTCTAAGTTATTGCGCCAATCCTCAATAAGAATTTTAGTTTTTTCATTAATTTCAGATTCATACTTTTGAAAAATTAACTCAAAATTAAGTCTTTGATCACTTTCAGTTAACCCAAATGTATACAAATCTTTAAAACTTAAGTTATTAATTGTTTTAATTTCAGCAATTTCACTTAATTCAATATGATGCCTTTCACGATCTAATATTTTAAATTTTAATATTTTTGACTTATCTCTACCAATAATTTGTGGATTTCAATAATTTAATCTCTGTTCAGCTACTGAAATATAATGTTGATTTTTGGTTTTTTTCTCAAACATGCTCCCCCCCCCCTTTAAAGTGATTGTATAATATGAAATCCCACCATGCGAAGAGTTTTTTTAATTCATATTAAGAAAGATATGGATATTTTTGAGCCAAATGCTTATTCGCGATTACTGTTGTCTCTGCATACTGCACTTGTGCACATAGCCAAAACCGGTATGGTTTACCTTCAACAATGTATGTCTGGCGGTTATACGATGATTGCTTGGTTGCATCAATTTCGCTTGCTTCAAAATAGGTCCCTTCTCGGTTGGTCACAACCACACCATCCAGATCACCACCAATACAAATATTCATCATAATTATCCGTTAAATTATGATTCACAGCTTAACACATAAAGTAAAAAGCCCCGCTAATAACATGTGTGTCAGTGGGGCTTCTTGTGCCGAAATACGCTCGGCTAGGTAACTCGCATTGCACTGATGCGAGTGAGGGTTTTAATAATCCAATTTGTTATCCCACAAACTCTCTTTAAGCTCTTCAATAATCACATCTAAATTTGTGCCAATTTTAATTACATTGCATTCATTGCAATTACAGTAAAAGGTTTCGTCTTTTAGTTTCTTGATCACGAATCCATCTGCGTAACAAATTGGACAATCTTGTGATTTTATAATTGGAGCATTTTTAATTTCATTCTCATAAGCAAGTGCTTTAGCTTCCTCTTCCTCAATCAAAGTTTGAACAAACGCTCGTTCTTCTTTGGTCAATTGGGTTTCATGCCATTCAGGAAAATACTTTGATTTTGGCCCTAACCTCTGTTCATCTGTAGGAGGTTGATTAGCAGGATTCTCCTCAGGAAAATCTTCAAAATATTCAGACCACTCACCCATGACATTATTCTCTTTAATTGTTTTGTTAAATATATCATAGGCAACAAAAAAGCCCACCGAAGTGGGCCAAATAATCAATACTTATTAGTAACTGTAACAAACGTCTAACTTTCCTTTGATCTGTTTACTACAGAACCAAGCCCCATCCTTATAGGTCTTAATCACTTGCTTTGTTTTTGGGTCACGATAATATTCTTTTGCATCTAACATAGAATCAGCGTTAATACCTAGCGAAAAAGATCTTTCTTCAGCATCTGGATTCATTGTATTTTCTTCAATTAAATATTCCTTTTTCCCTATTTTTAAAGCTGTATACATCCCGCCTGCACCTCCTCCAGAGGAAATGATGCAATTGGTTGTAATATTTTTCCCATTTACTTCGATGCACTTGCCTTTTCGATCAGGATTCTCATGTGCAAAAATAGAAGTTGAAGTAGTCAGAGCTAGAAACAAACTTAATGTTTTTTTCATAAATGTGCCTTGTTAAAAGATCATTAGTTTTAAATAAGCGCCCAGAATATATACTAAGCAGTATATTTTTACTAATTGAAAATAAAAAGCCCCGCAATAACTAGTATGTCAGCGGGGCTTCTTGTGTCGTAATCCGTTCGGCAAGTTGACTCGCTGTATGCTAATGCAAGTTAGATAAAAACCTCCCGAAGGAGATTTTTTCGAGGGTTACTTAATACATTTGTGTTTTAACAAGATATCTTGTTGTTCTTTTCGCAAATCCTTTACCTTCTGCATTTTTTCAAGATATAAAAAGTTTCTCTTTAGCGCTATTTCTACTGCTACTTCTTCTTTTAAATTACCATTTTCATCAAAATTTTTAGGATCTTGGTCGGGATATTCTAAATAGTATTCTTCTGTACTCATGACATACATCTCTTATACCTATCAAGATAAATATATCATAGACAACAAAAAAGCCCACCTTTCGATGAGCTTTTAAATTTGGAATATTGGAACTATCTGTCATTTTTCTAAGTTATCAAAACCTTCTTTGATTTGAACTGCAAACCAATCAATAAATAAATCCTTATCAATAAACTTAGGCGCTAATTTTAGATCTATTTCAAAAAACTGCTTCTGAAGATGATGGTACGTATAAACACCAATATTTCCCGACATCTCATATGGTACTTCAAAAATTTTATCTGCTTCACCAAGAAAGATTGCAGCTAATTTAGATTCATGATTCTCAATAAATTTCAAATTTTCAGCTGTAATCATCTCATTATAAATTTTATCTAAACGAGCTCTAATTCTATTCAAGTGCATTTTATATCTTCATAAAATATCAGGTTAATTATTAGTTATAAAAGCCCGCAATTAGCGAGCTTTTCATGTTGGCTTTAAATATAAAAATTCCAACGTAACATAAATATGCCATACCCCGTATTTACAGTCAAGCGGTTTCATTTTCTCCAATCTGAGCAACCACTTTTTTAAATTTATCAATCACAAAATAAGGATAACGTGATTTTATGAATGCTAACCCGCATTTTATGTCCTGCTGAATTTGAGAGCCATATGTGTCATTACTTTTTGCAATATCACGAATTGACTCGCCCATGACATAATGCCACCAGATCGAACCAATCCAGTCCTGTACCACTTCATCATCAATAGATTGAAGATCAATCAATATTTTTTGAATTGCCCTTGCCTCATTCTCATTTAGCATGCAGCGTGTTCCACTCTTTTTTACACATAAACGGTCTTTCAGCATCTCATCACACAAATACATTCCGAGAAGTTTTTCACGTTGTTTCTGAGTAATTCGCTTAGTAGGCATCGTTTTAACAATGCGGACCATCTTTTCAGTATCGCCGTTTATCCACGCCCCAAGTTGTCTACACCATTCCTCAAAAGTAAACTTTGTCCAATCCGTTGTTTGCATGATAGTTAATTTTGCATTCATCTTATTAAACCTCTCGTACATTAATATTTAAAACCGTTTTCATTAAGTGCTTTTTGTTTCTATAGCTGTCTTTCTTTCTGGTCGCCTCCGATTTCACATCTTCAACGATGTATTCACCAGTAGCAGTGTAATAGGTGAAATCTGCAAAATAACGCAATGCTGGTTTTGCCCGCTTTTCTCCATCGATCTTTGTTTTTGGTGCCAGTTCAAACTTAGTGTGATGTTCTAGACCGTAAATTTCAGCACGCTGTTGCATAGCCTTGAGCTCGATGTACCGCTTGTGCTCTTTTTTACTGTCAAAGGTCATACCATCGCATTCGACCTTGCTGGCATTGAACTTGTTACGTTTAGCAGCCTTAGGTTGACGAGACAGCTTAAGAATTTCTTCGCGGTACTGGGCGAGGCTCATACTGATCATTAGGCCGCATTCCCCTTGTGTTCATTACTGATGTTGATCAGATACTCAGCCCACTTCTTGAGGTTTGCAGGGTCTTTGAGCATTGATTCCAAACGCTTAGCCAGTTGCTCATAGCTTTCGTTACCATGTGAATATTTAGCGAACTCAGGTAAACGGGATAACTTGCTTGCAAAGAAATGTCTTTGTTTGTCAGTCAGCGTGTCTTTGGATTTTGCTGGTTGCTTCTGGTTCGGTTGAGAAGAGTTTTTCAAACGGTCCTGTTTTGCTTTCGCTTCAAGCAACCAGTTTGCAAAGTGGTAAATCATGAGTTCATCACACATGCTCTTTTCCGCATTAAATAATTCAAATGCTCTTAGCTCACGGTTGAACCAGGTTGATGAGATGATCTCGTTTGTATCAATCTCAGGATTTGCTTGAGCAATTTCTAAACTCAATTTTTTTGAACAAAGCCAATGGTTTTTATTTTTAGATTCTAATGGGAGGTTCTTTGGTAGATTCCGTGTCCCAACGTTGGGACTCTTTAACGGAATTGTTGGGACTCTTTCATGGAATTGTTGGAACTGTTCCACTGTTGGAACTGTTCCATTGTTGGTACTCTTTAAATCCTCATTTTCATCATCAAAGAGTACCGTTGTTGGTATTGTTTCTCGACCTTTAACACCGATCAAAATATAGACTTTCACCTGTTTGGTACGGCCTTTTCGCTCGCCGGTATCTACAATCAAACCATCCTCAATTAACTCATCAATAATTTTGAGCACAGTTTTACGATCCATCTCTGTATCTTCAACAAGACGGGCAATACTTGGGTAGCAAACATGATCCTCACCAGCTCGATCTGCCAGTGAGAGTAAAACCAGTTTTTTGAGTGGTTTTAGTGCTCCACCCTTTTTCTGCTTCTGGCGTGTTTTCCACGCCCACATTGATGCATCTAAACTCATACATCACCAACCTTAGGTCTTAAATATCCGCCCATATATTCAATCTTTTGGGCTTTATACAAACTCGTTTCAATTTCGCCGGCCAAATGCAAAGTAATGCGTCCACGACGTGCAAGTTGCTGCCTAAACTCTTCACGGGTAATTGCTGCATTCTCTTCGTTGTAGCCGCGCTTACGGAGATTGGCCTTGTTACGCTCAAGCAAGTCATTCAAAAGTTTCAATGCCGGTTCATACCAGGATTGGATCGCCTGAAGTTGTTTGTAATCTGGAAGTTTGGTATTCATGAAACCTCCGCTAATACTTGCTCAATATCTGTCAGACGGCGTTTGGCATTCAACTCAGCAATTGAGGCATGGCGCAATTCAGATTCTGCAGCTGTAACTCGTTGGCCATTAACTAAGATGGTGACTCCACTACTCTGGAGCCCACAAATATCCTGAACTATGAAAAGTTCATCTGAGTCAAAATTCCTATTGATGAACTCAAGAGGTTTTTTAATTACAACCGTATCCCCCACAATGAATTCACTGTTGTGGGTTGATACTTCGTTTGATATATTGGTCATGTTCTAAATCTCTCCAGATGGATGAACGTTAACCGCTAAACCTGTTCCAGCAGGAAAGCGGTTTTTTATTACTTAAAAAGAATTCGCATATATTCTGGTGATGTGAATGCATGGGCTAAATAGACTCTTGTCGCCTCTGCCACTTCCGGTGAGCAATAAACATCACTAGCCGATACAACCTTCAATTCAAGGCTAGTCAATAAAGCCCCAATAAATTCAACTTCTGTCAATCCATTGTTTTTCTTGTCATTTTTCAATCTTGATAAAGTGCTTCCATCAACTCCAACCTGTTCCGCAACTTTGCTTTGATTGCTGGCATTAAGGTGACGCAATATTAAGGCTGCGTTATTGCGGGCCATTTCCGTTAATTCTGGTAATACTTTGCTCATGGTTGTTTCCTAAGCTTTTAAGGCTTCGCTATCGGCTTTCAATTTGCCGTCAGTTTTTACGTGCAGCACTGCTTGTGTTTTCAAAGGAATACCTTTGTTCTCCCACTTCCATAAGGTCACTGTTGAAATGCCTGTTTTAACTGAAAGCTCTTTTCGATTTTTACAATTGTGATAACTCATAAAATCACTGTAATTCATAGTTGCACCAAATTAACTATAGTTAATAATTCAAATTTACCACTTGTTAACCATAGTTTCAATACACCGTATTAACATTAGTTAATGTTTTGGAAATGTTTGTTATGTCTTTACATGAACGTATTAAGCAAAAATTAGATGAAAAAAATCTAAAAGCTGCCGACTTAGCTAGGGCAACAAAAAAGTCTGCCGTATCTGCTAAGAAATGGCTTGATGGTGTTAGCATCCCTACCGCAGAGAACCTAAAAACAATTGCTAAGTTCCTAGGTGTAAGTGATGATTGGCTTTTATTTGGTGGTAAAGAACAGCAAAAGGTTGATAACAACGTATCTAATAAGCCAGCTCGATTAGCCCCTGTTCTGTCGTGGGTTCAAGCTGGAACATTTACTAATGTTCAAGCTGTTGATATGTCCCAAATAGAAGAATGGCTGCCGCTTCCAGATGAATGCACAAATTGTTTTTATCTAAAGGTTCAAGGTATTAGCAATCAACCTGATTTTCTGGAAGGTGACTATATTCTGGTTGATCCAGATGTGTATTACAGCGATATGCAGTCTGGTGACATGATTGTTGTAAGGAAATTTGAAGACGCAACTTTCAAAAAATTAGTGATAGAAACAGATGGTTCCCGCTATATGCAGGCCTTAAATCCTAACTTTCAACCCAACATTATCCCTTTGGATGAGCATTGCCATTTTGTTGGTCAAGTCGTGGATTGTATGCGATATACCTACAGGGCAAAAAGAAGAACCAGACCTAATCCTAGTTAATTTATTACTTATTTAAGGCCCGCTAAATGCGGGTTTTCTTTTGTGAATCAATAAAACATTAAATTAAAGTTAAGAAAAATATTAACCTTAGTTAATTTAATTCTTGACTAAAAAATTAACCATAGTTAATATAAATCTCATAGACAGCAAAAAGCCCCGAACAATCTTGGCGGATAGCGGGGCTCTTCACTTACATGAGGTCCATTATGGAACAAAATGTTTTAAATCACAACCGCAACTACATCTCAGGCAAGTCTTTGCTTAAAGGGTGTGCGGTAGTCGCTCTTGGTGTAGGTACTTTATCTGGTGCTTATGCTTTGGTGACTAAACCAGTTGATATTGCCCCTGCCTTTAATTATGCAAATACCCAGTCAACATATGGCGTTCTCGCTGTTCAAATCACATCAGACACCACTGGCCAAGCTGTAGTTAATCTTGATGGCTTCCGTGTGTATACAAGCTTTGATTTTAAGTTGGTACCAGACGACAACGGTCAACTAGGTAGCAACGATGAAGCTGTATTTATCTATAACCTGGCTGTTGATCGTGTCTTAACTCCAAGTGGCGTTGGTTATAACGATTTCACCAATGCCGATGACATCCGAAACATGATCACAGTGATCACTGCCCATATTGAAAAAAACAAAATGGTTCGGGGGTGATCATGAACATTACCAAGTTTACTACCCCATTCCGCGAATACTTAATGAAAGATGAGCAAGACTTCTATCACGTTCGCCTTGGTTCAAAAATCTTTATGGCCAAAGTGTCATTGAACTATACGCCTGATTTCGACAAGGACTTTTTTGGCGGTGCACAGGAACTTCCATTTAACTGGTATTCAGTTCGAGTAAAAGACTCTAAAGACGCTGAGCCACGCCAAATTACCACGAATGAACTTTCTATCCCATGGGTTAAGCGTGAGTTAAAGCGTGCCGTTAATGAACAACGTTCAAAAGAACGCAATGCACGTAATAGCCAAATTTCCCGCTATAGCGCCAACCAGCGCACCGCCTACCACAACGCACGTTCTAATTAAGGGGATTGTCATGTCACAACAACAAAATCAGTCTGCTGAATTAGATGTGTTACGCACTATTCAGCAAGAGTTAAAGGCACCAAAGAGCAAATTTAATAAATTTGGTAATTTCCACTACCGCAGCCTTGAGGACATACTGGAAGGTGTAAAACCATATTTGGCACAGCATGGTGCAAGTCTGGTCCTTACAGATGAAGTTCAAGAGCTAGGATCTGTCCTAGTTCTTACTGCCAAGGCTGTTTTTACCGATGCTACGGGTAAACAAACAGTTGTTACCGCGCATGCTGGTGTAGACATCAATAAGAAAGGTATGGATATTGCCCAAACCTTTGGCGCATCAAGTTCATATGCCCGTAAATACGCATTGAATGGCTTATTTCTGATTGACGATACACAAGATGCTGATACTGATGCATACCAACAACAAACTGGCGCACAGAGTCAAAATAACCAGCAAAACAGAGGCCAAAATCAACAAAACGCGAATGGCCAGAACAACCAACGTGGTAATTACCAACAAAACCAAAATACCGCGACTCAGCAACAAAATCAGCCTGCACAAAAATCTATGGGCCAGCGCTTCCAAGATGCCTTGGTCTCTATTAGCAAGGCGAATAAGCCCGCAACCTTAGAAATGGCCTTGAGTACATTTAACGGTACTAATTTTTATGCCGGCATCAGAAAGGCATGCCAGGCACGTGCCGACCAGAAAGGCTGGGAATTACCTATGCCATCGCAAGCCCACAATCAACAAAACAATCAAATGCATCACTAGGACATGGTTATGAATAATATTTTAAATGCCCAAGAGGCTTTCACTGCCCTACAAAAAGGTAAAACAGTTCTGTGCCGTTACGCTGGTGATGGCGTTCTTCATGCAGACAAAGATTTCAGCTCTCTGGACCAAATGCCTGCAACTGTTTTTGGCTTGCCGAATTATGAATTTTGCATTCAATTAGAAATGTTGGAAATGGCCGGTATTAAATTTACGAAGCCATGTACTTTAGACGAATTGGAGAGTGGCCAAGAGATTTATGTCTGTATCTTTCCATGCGCTGAGATTCATAAAACTAGATTTGATAATAGCTCTGATGTACTCAATTTCATTCGTTGTGGCGTAGTCCAGCGTGATGAAGAGAATGCAAAATTGCAGATGAAGGCATATCACGAATTTTTAGGTTTAGATCTGGAATTTACAGTTAATGCAGTGCCAGACGTTGAGAAAAAGCCTAGAAAAAAGCGCATGACCAAGAAGGAAATCGAAGCTCATAAAGATGTGATCATTGATGCAATTACAACTTGCCTTGATGCAGATGAGGTTGAAACCGTTTGTTCCGGGTTAGATCAGCATGGTTTTAGTGATGAGCAACTACAGGCCATCACCAGTGCCAAAACAGCAAAGCTTGAATCATTAGCTGCAGAGAATATTGAAGGTTTTAAAGATCTATTAGCAGCTGATACCCCGCATCCAGGCGAATTGGAATGTGATCTTTCGGTTTTATGTGATGCATTCATAACTGATATTGAAAATGCACAAAATGAGGGTGAGCTTAAATCAATCCGGATCCGTATCAATATGAACGGCGAGCTTTCAGAAGTTGAACATGCCGAACTGGCTACACGGTTAAATTTAAAGGCTGATACTTTGGCCAAACAAATGGAACCAGCTCAACCAGAACCTGTTACTGCAGCTGCAGTCGCTCAGGTAATGAAATCGAATGAAGGTATTCACTACTTTGACCAGGTAAAAAAAGAGACAGCTGAATGGAATTCTCAATTGCAGGAATTGCTTGCAAGACTTCCTGAGACTAAAACACCTGAGGAAGCTAATGCCCTTGTCCGCTATACAAAGTCATGGACTGAGGAACAGCGCCAGCCTTTATTACGCGCTATCTCTCGTCGCCTACAGGAATTCCAAAATCCACAACCTAAAACTGAACCATCATTAATGGTGAAAATCCAGACTGCGCCTGATTTAACATCTTTGGATGCCCTTGAGATCGATGTAGGCAGCCTAGATCCAGTCATTCAGTCAGACATGATGCGCATCGTTAATACCCGTCGCCTGCAGCTTGAAAATGCGGCCAGTGATGAGGGCCAAGCATCGTGAAATTCAACTATTCCACTATTACCCGAACACTCACAGTGTTCGGGGGCAATATGACTCATATTTTTGACAATGTAAATGAGTCTGAAATTCTGGCCCATGTAGCCAATGCAAAGTTAAAAGAAGCGACTTGGAGAAAAAGAAAGTGAATACAGTACCTGAAAAATTAAATGCTATGAAACCCAAAGCACGTTGGGAATGGTTCGATCGACAAAAAGACATTTTACGTGAAGCTGCAAAGTCTGGTACCAAGGCTGAGTTTACGCCTGAGCTTGCTCAAGCATTCATGTATATGTCTGATATCGCTGATCTGAAATACTGTGAAAGGGTCACAATGCACCACAATGCCATTGTGGTTGCAGCTAGTGCTCTTATTGAAAGTAATTTTGATAGTGCCCGTGATTGGCTCTTAAATCTTGTTGAGCAGGCAGATGAAGTTACCTGGCAAATGTATTCCAGTGCTCAAGAGTTCTATGATCTTAACCAATTAAATTGGCCTGATACCATTCAGGAACATCAGGAAAATATTGCTCAGTCAAAATTGAAAGCCAAAGAAGATCGCGAAAAATTTGATGTTTGGTACAAACAGAATATTGATCCACTCCTTAAGAGTGGTGGATCAATTAAAAAACCTACTTTTGGTGTATTGCGTGAGGATGATATTGATCAGGCAATTCAAGAAGGTAAAACCAAAGATTTAATTGAACATCTGGAAGATATCATTGTTCAAAAAGCATTAACGGCAACCCATGGCAATCTAACCCAAGCAGCCGAATTAATTGGCCTAAATAGGGGAACCTTAGCCAAACGCAATAAACGCTTCATTCAAAAGAGGGCTGCAGCATGAAAACCTCGCCATAACATTTCCCTTTTTAATTTTTTAGAACATTCAATGCAATGTTCTACAGAAGCAATCGTATTGCTGACCCTTTCGATTGCTTCTGAGAACATTGCCAAATTAGCATAGGTAAATAATATGGGAAAATATGTATTAACTTTTGAATCAGAAACAGCCCCACAAATTTTTCTAAATCAAACTATTCCTAATATTGGTAAAGTTGTTGAAATGAAGGCTGAAGAACTGCCACCACGAGTGCCGGTTTCATTTTTAACTGACCGGTTTCCTTTATCACGTAAGATTATTATCGAAACCCTTCGCCCCTTTAACCGTGGTGGTGAAGGCAAGCACATGTACGATCCTAAAGAAGTTATGCCGATCTTGGAGAATTTAAACGCACAGGCATTAGCAAGGCAATCAAGACGTAGAAATTAATAAAAAAGGCGCTATATGCGCCTTTAATTTTTCCTATTTAGATAATTAAAATAGAAATCTGCCAATTCAACCGAACAAAAATGCTCAAATTCAATCGTGGTTTTTTTCCACGAATTTAGTGCTTCTGTACTAACGATGAATAAATCACTACGACCAACCATGCGTAATTTTGAGTCCCAATACTCGTTAGATATTTCTCTAAATTTCCTTTGATAAAAACAAACAGTTTCTTTATTTTTTCTTAGAGATTCACAATTCTCCAATGTTTCTAGGCAGTATTGATATTCTTCCATCAAGCGCATAACACCAACTAAATCTTTATAGAATCCCCCTTTTTCGAAATAATCTTGATTAGTATTTTCCACAACGCCATGCACATTAAATAAAGATACTTTAGACTTTGCGGCTGTCATTGCATCAATTAAATTATTTAAATATGTTGATCTCTCTTTTAAGCTGCTATGGTATTGCTCCAAGAGCCTAAACTTATGCTCCACTTTCCAATCATTAAAAAGTAAAAAAGCTACCAATGCAGCAACTAACGTTGCAAATGCCGATAAGTAGTCTCCATCTAGATCAAGAGTCCTTTTAAATAGTAAAGAAGTAGACAAACACAATAAGAATAGACCAAGTATCAAAGTGCTATAAACAAAAAAATTTTTCATGTAAATTAGTTTTAGTTCGAGTTAAAATCATTTTACTCAAAATACGATACAAAATAAGCATTTTGTTACAATAATTGCGTTTGACACCACTTCGACACCACAAATAAACAACCCATTGTTTTATATAAAATTAAATAACCTTGCCAAGGTTGGGGTCGCGAGTTCGAGTCTCGTTTCCCGCTCCAAATTCAAAAAAGCCCTTATCGAAAGATAAGGGCTTTTTTATTTCTGATACTTATATCTTTCACAATCCCCTCTCACACATCAAGAATGACAAACTTTACACACTTATTTTAATGTAATATTATAACATTACATTAAATTCAGAGAATCAAAAATGAAAGTGTGTTCATCCCTTAAAAGTGCAAAGCGCCGTAGTGCTGATTGTCAGATTGTGAAACGTCGCGGCAAGCTATTTGTCATCTGCAAATCAAATCCTCGCTTCAAGGCAAGACAAGGTTAAACTTGTCTTGCTTTACCAAAGGTTAAACAACCCTTACATTCCCTTACTTCCATTTCTTTTTAAAATCTAATAACTTGGATATCAATACTTTCGAATAAGGTTATATCCAAGATGAAAAAATCAATTATTGCCATTTCTCTAGCGTCTATTTTCCTTGTGGCATGTAACAAGGCTGAAACACCAAAAACTGACGAGCAAACTCCAACAGCAGCGACTACAACAGAAACAACGCATGAAGCTGTTGATAGTGCGCACACAGCGGAAAACTCTCTCGACTGGAATGGTACCTACAAAGGCGTACTTCCATGCGCTGACTGCGAAGGCATTGAGACTGAACTTGAACTAAATCAAGACAAGACCTTTGAGTTAAAAGAAAAATATTTAGGTAAAGGCGATGGTAAAGCATTCGAAAGTAAAGGTAGCTTCGCCTTTGATACTACAAACACATCAGTGATTACATTGGATAAAGCTGGTGATGGCCGTAAATATTTCGTTGCTGAAGGTTATCTAAAAGCTTTAGATACAGAAGGTAAAGAAATTACAGGTGAATTGGCAAGCAAATACGAGCTTAAAAAAGAAGCTGACTAAGCCTTAAATAACTAAAAAGCCCATTTATGAAGTGGGCTTTTTAGTAAGCAATAAAAAACCCAGTCATAATGACTGGGTTTTTTTAGAAGATACGAATTACTTCGCAGCAGCTTGAGCAGCAGCAACTTCTTCTGCAAAGCTCATTTCAGCTTTCTTCTCAATACCTTCACCCACTTCGAAACGAACGAATTGAGCTACAACAGTACCAGTCGCTTTCAATACGTCAGCAACTTTCTTGTCGTTGTCGATAACATACATTTGACGATCAAGAGCAACTTCGTTCAAGTATTTTTCAACTGAACCAGTTACCATTTTCTCAACGATGTTCGCTGGCTTACCAGATTCTAACGCTTTCGCTTCAGCAATTTCTTTCTCTTTAGCGATCAAGTCAGCTGGAACAGCTTCAGCATTTACTGCAACTGGGTTGAACGCAGCAACGTGCATTGCAATACCTTTACCAGTGTCAGCATCACCTGTGTAAGAAACAACAACACCGATTTTTAAACCGTGCTTATAAATAGCCAAGTTTTCGCCTTCAACGATTTGAGCGCGACGAACTTGAATGTTTTCACCGATTTTTTGAACAAGTGCAACACGAGCTTCTTCTACAGTCGCACCGTCTTCAAGCTTAAGTTCAGCAATTTTCGCAGCATCAGTTTCGTTTGCAGCAAGTGCAGCAGTAGCAACTTTATCAGAGAAGTTTTTGAAGTTTTCGTCTTTAGCAACGAAGTCAGTTTGACAGTTAACTTCAACAAGGATTGCTTTGTTACCGTTTTGGATGATAGTGATCGCACCATCAGCAGCAATGTTACCTGCTTTTTTAGCAGCTTTTGCTTGACCTGATTTACGAAGGTTATCAATCGCAAGTTCGATGTCACCGTCTGCTTCTGTTAATGCTTTTTTGCATTCCATCATTGCAAGACCAGTACGGTCACGTAATTCTTTTACCATGCTCGCAGTAACTGCAGTCATGTTGATCTCCTAAAATCGGTAGAAAATAAATCTGTTCAACAAAAACGGCCCAAAGAATCTCTGGGCCGTTTGCAATCTCGACGCTTTAATCTGCCACCATTACATGTCGCAAAAATGACAAGCTTGCGTCAAAACGCATTAAGCCTCAGAAGCGTCTTTAGCAGCGTCATCGCCTTTTGCTTGTGCATTTGCTTGTGATTGAGCATATTCTTTACCAGCAAGAATCGCATCAGCCATAGCAGAAGCATACAAAGTTACTGCACGGATCGCATCGTCGTTACCCGGAATAACGTAATCAACGTTGTCTGGGTTAGAGTTTGTATCAACGATACCGATTACAGGAATACCTAAGTTTTTCGCTTCTTTGATTGCAATCGCTTCGTGATCAACGTCGATTACAAATAATGCGTCAGGTAAACCACCCATGTTTTTAACGCCGCCTAAAGCACGTTCAAGTTTTTCCATCTCACGAGTACGCTCTAAAGCTTCACGTTTAGTAAGCTTAGCAAAAGTACCGTCTTGAGATTGAGTTTGAAGATCTTTTAAACGGTTGATAGATTGGCGAAGTGTTTTCCAGTTCGTCAACATACCACCTAACCAACGGTGATCTACATATGGTTGACCAGCGCGTTGAGCTTGTTCACGGATGATGTTAGAAGCAGCTCGTTTTGTACCAACGAATAATACTTTGTTCTTTTTGCTCGCTAGGTTGTTAACGAAGTTCAAAGCATCATTTAACGCAGGAACAGTGTGCTCAAGGTTAATGATGTGAATTTTGTTACGCGCGCCAAAAATGTATTGACGCATTTTTGGGTTCCAGAAACGAGTTTGGTGACCAAAGTGTGCGCCTGCTTGAAGAAGGTCGCGCATGCTTACGTTGTAATCTGCCATTTTCTTTACCTTAAAGTTTGGGTTAGGCCTCCATATATCCGCATTCTCCACCTATTGCTAGGCACCCAGAGTAATGTGTCGATATATGTGCGGATTTTTTTTACGACTATTATTATCAGATAATTTCGTAAAATATATTCACGAAAAGCATTTGATAAAATAGGCGGCTATTTATACCATAGACGCTTGCAAATTACCAAAAGTTTTTAGAGATCATGAATACAACTTATACAGCCCCTCGTCGATTAATCAAAACACCTGAAGAAATTGAAAAGATGCGTGTTGCTGGCAAATTGGCGGCTGAAGTTCTAGACATGATTAAACCGCATATTAAAGCGGGTGTGAGCACACTAGAACTCGATACAATCTGTCGCAATCATATTGAAAATGTTCAACAAGCAATTCCTGCTTGTGTAGGCTACGGCGCAGCGCCAGGTCGTCCTGCTTTCCAGCATTCTATTTGTACTTCGGTCAACCATGTGGTTTGTCACGGCATTCCTTCTGAAAATAAAATCTTAAAGAACGGCGATATTCTTAACATCGATGTAACAGTCATTAAAGATGGTTATCACGGTGATACCAACATGATGTATATCGTGGGTGGTGAAACCTCTATTCTTGCAAACCGTTTGTGTTCAGTCGCTCAAGAAGCGATGTATCGCGGTATGGCAACTGTAAAAGATGGCTCATACTTGGGTGATGTTGGTTATGCGATTCAACAATATGTTGAATCTGAGCGTTTCAGTGTCGTTCGTGAATATTGCGGTCATGGTATCGGCAATGTCTTCCATGATGAACCACAAGTTTTGCATTATGGGCAAAAAGGTACAGGTATGCGTCTGGAAGCAGGTATGACCTTTACAATTGAACCAATGGTCAACGCAGGTGTTTGGCAAACAAAACTTTTAGGCGACAAATGGACAGTTGTCACTAAAGATCACAAATTATCTGCTCAATACGAACATACGATTTTGGTAACAAAAACAGGTATTGAAGTTTTAACTGCACGTCCTGAAGAAGACTTATCTCGTTTTATGTAATTTATTTTGTTTAATTTTTTCAAAAAAAGCTACTTCGGTAGCTTTTTTTATGTCTTCATAATTTCTTCATTAATTTATTTAAATTAAACAAAAAATTTCACAAGCATAACAATTATTTATTTTAACTAAACAAAGCAGTTTTAAAAAAGAGTTATCGTGGGCGCAAGAAAAATCCTTACAAACTTTAGGACATGGAGTCCCGAGATGATGAAGAAGTCATTTGCTTGCCTGCTTACAGGCTTATGTGCCCTACCAACAATTACTTTCGCAAACTCACCTTATTTTAGTTTAAAAGATGGTGATGGGTTTAAGCGTTTTTCGGTTTCCGCTGGTTGGCTGCACGCCATGCCACAAGGATCAGCAAATCCAGTTAATATTAATACCAGTGTTGCTGAAGGTACTGAATCAAAAGTTGGGGATGTTTCAACGACCTCTGTGCTTAATGCTATTGATCAAAGTAAACCAAATGGAAAATTTTGGCATACAACGATTAGTGGTCTAGATAAGTTTACAGATACCTTACCTGCAGCTCTGGCTGGTACAGCCCAAATTAATGGTTTGTCAAATTGGCAAAGTCAGGGAACAGGTTTAGAAGCAGATGACGTAGACACTGTTGGTATTATGGCCAACTATCATTTTACAGATAACCTTTCTTTAGAAATTAAAGCAGGGATACCCCCTAAAGTTGACATTAAAGGTAAAGGAAATATCTACGCACCACTTTCAGGAAAAGCAACCCCTCTTGATGATGGTTCATCACTAGGTGGAATCATTGGAGGGGTAATTGGACAAATAGGCGCAGATATCCCTTTAAAACAAGATATTTTTATTACTGACCTGACTCAAGGCAGTAAAGCAGCCACTGCACGTGCATGGTTACCTGCTGTAGAACTACATTATCAATTTGGCAAATCAGGCATTAATAAATTCCGCCCCTATGTTGGTGCTGGCGTGATGTATGCTTATTTCAATGATTTAAAAATCAACTCAGGGATTGAGTCAGATTTAATCAAAGCTGGTCATATGATTCAAAACATTCATGATGGAAAAGCAGGTGCAGCCTTAGATGGAAAAACCTCTTCCGCTGACCCAGTCGTGAAACTCAAAGCAACAGATACCTTTGCTCCGATTATGACTATAGGCGCAACTTATGACTTTAATCCAAACTGGTTTGCCGTTGGTTCTGTGTCTTATTCAAAAATGAATAATGAAGCAAAAATCTCTGTGACTGATCGTAATACAGGCAAAGAGTTGATCCGTGCCAATACTAAAATTGATATCGACCCATTAATCACCTATGTCGGTGTCGGCTATCGTTTCTAAGCGTTTTAACTCATAAAAAAAAGCAGCCGTCGCTGCTTTTTTTTATTTCCTGACATTTTTTAATGGGAAACAAGTTGTTCAAACAAATAGAACTCTAATCACTTTTTAGAATCGAAATATAAACAGAAGTATTTTAAAATACTTTTCACTTATTCCATGATCATAACAACAATGTCAAACCAACAATTCTCGAAACAGTTGATTTATATGTTAATCGGAAGTGCACTGATCCTTGCACTTTCCCTCGGCGTACGTCATGGCTTTGGCTTATACCTTGTCCCAATGAGTGATGCATTTGGCTGGGGACATCATATTTTTAGTTTTGCCATCGCCTTACAAAATCTGATTTGGGGTGCCGCACAGCCCTTCACAGGCGCAATTGCAGATAAATATGGCACCAAGAAAGTGGTTGCAGCAGGTGGTTTACTCTATGCCATCGGCTTAATCATGATGGCATTCAGCTCGACAGGATTGTTGCTTAATCTCAGTTTGGGGCTTGTGATTGGATTAGCCTTATCGGCAACGTCATTTACCGTGCTGCTTTCAGCCGTTGGTCGTGCGGCCCCGCCAGAAAAACGCAGTATGGTGATGGGGATTGCCAGTGCAGCGGGTTCATTCGGTCAATTTATCATGTTGCCATCAACCTTGCTGTTACTTAAAAGCATTGGCTGGTCCTCCGCACTCCTCGTCAGTGCATTCGCGATTGCATTCATTGTTCCTTTGGTATGGTTATTAAAATCCCCTACTTCAACAGCACCAAAAGCACTGAATCAACCCAGTCTCGGCTTTAAACAGGTTTTAGAAATTGCCAGCAAGCACAAACCTTTTTGGTGGTTATCCTTAGGTTTTCTGGTTTGTGGTTTCCAAGTGGTATTTCTAGGTGTGCATTTACCGGGTTATTTGATCGATCACGGCTTTGATGCCACCACAGGCACTATATTCTTGGCACTGGTGGGCCTATTTAATATTGTTGGAACCTATGGAGCTGGCTGGTTAGGCGATCGTTATTCAAAACCTAAACTACTGATGTTACTGTACGGGCTACGTGGTATCGCAATTATTGCCTTCTTGTTATTACCACTCAGTATATTTACCGTTTATAGCTTTGGGATCATCATGGGATTGTTATGGCTTTCAACCGTGCCATTAACCAATGGTATTGTTGCCAATATGTTTGGAGTAAAATATTTATCAATGTTGAGCGGCATTGTGTTTTTTACCCATCAAATCGGCTCATTCTTTGGTGGCTGGTTAGGTGGTATCAATCATGATCTCGCAGGCAACTACAATATGATCTGGCTTGCCTGTTTGCTGTTAAGTGCTTTTGGTGTAGTGATTCATCTTTTCGTGAATGAAGAGGCTGTTATTCATGACTAATATTGAACGAAACTTTAAAATTCTACTGATTGGATGTGTGCTTTGTTTAATCAGTTTTTCAATCTTGATCTGGTTTCAAACACCTGATCTGTTTGAATATTTCAATCAAGCCTTCTGTGCACACTAAACAAGTATGTCAGTGTTTTACACTTGTCATCTAATGATCAAAAAATTGTCATAAAAAGATAAAAATTGAATGGTTTAATGAAAAATAAAAAAACTACAAAACGCAAAAAGCTTGCTGACCTTATCGTCAGCAAGCTTTTTTATTGTGCCTACAAAAAGGGCCGCATTAAGCGACCCTGATTGGATAGAAACCATCAATTTTATTATTGATGTTTCGGCAACGGAATATATTGAGATTGTGCATTTTGCTGAACTTTACGCTCGCCCACTTTCACCTGTAAGGTTTGCTGCTTACCTTCACGCTCAACAACCACATCGATCAAGCTTCCTGGATCTTGCAAAGCCACATAGTTGATTAAATGTGAAGCGGAAGAAATCTGTTCGTTATTGACTTGAACAATCTTGTCACCACGTTTAATTCCAGCTACGTCTGAGGGCCCTTCACGCAATACATCAGCAACTGTGACACCAATCGGTTTAGCAGCCAACACATCTTCATCTAGATTATTTGGAATTAAACTAATGCCTAACCAGCCACGCACTACACGACCATCTTTCAGGATTGAATTAAGGACTTGTTGACAAACCTTCGCAGGAATCGCAAAACCAATCCCCAATGAACCACCTGACTGAGAGAAGATCGCTGTATTAACACCAATCAGATTCCCCGCCACATCAATCAATGCACCACCAGAGTTACCTGGGTTAATTGCAGCATCGGTTTGAATAAAGTCTTCATAGGTATTGATCCCCAAGTCAGAACGGCCCGTCGCTGAGATGATCCCTTGGGTGACGGTTTGACCAACACCAAATGGATTACCAATCGCGAGCACTACATCACCCACTTCGTTACCACTCAATTTGAACGGTAAAACTGGCAATTTATCTAACTCGATCTTAATCACAGCCAAATCTGTATCAGGATCTGTACCAATCACTTTCGCTTCAGCACGGCGACCATCATGCAGCGCCACCACAATATGTTCAGCCTGAGCAATCACGTGATTATTTGTGAGGATATAACCATCAGCACGTACAATCACCCCAGAACCCAGACTGTTTTCATTTTGAGGCTGTTGCGGCACTTGATTGCCAAAGAACTCGCGAAATACAGGATCATTCAATAATGGATGATTCATCTGTTTTACTTTCTGCGTGGTAAAAATATTCACCACGGCAGGCGCAGCCACTTTGACCGCAGCACTATAGGAAACCACCCCACCTGCACGTGATGTATCAATGAGAGGCTCAACCTTTTCTGCTGGCATTTTTACCCCATCAGCCGCAACAGTTGGTTTCGGTTGATGTGATTTCTGCCAAGCCAGAAAACTAAATATAACAAGAATGAGTAATACCCAAGGTAACCATGTAAATGCACGGCGCACGTCTATTATCCTCTAGGCGAAATTATGTTATGAACGTAATTTATTGAAGAACTGGAAGTTTCCACTATTGTAAAGTAAATTGCTTAAAATCAATGCAAAACTTAAAAAAGTTTTGTCTAGCTTTAGTTACATTTAAAAATATGTTTTTATTGACGTCTATAAAAGCTGTTAATCATTTGAGGAATCACATGGCAAATTTGCATGATATTGTGCACTGGTGTAATCAAACTTTAAAAGCAAATGAGTTTAAAGACTATGCACCAAATGGCTTACAAATTGAAGGCAAAGCCGAGGTCAATAAAATTTTATGTGCTGTGACCGCTTCTGAAGATGCAATTGAGGCAGCCATTGTTCAACAGGCTGATGTCTTACTGGTTCATCACGGCTATTTTTGGAAAGGCGAACCCTACCCGATTACAGGCATGCGTGGCAATCGCATTAAAAAACTGATTCAAAATAATATTTCTTTGATTGCCTATCATCTGCCTTTAGACGCGCATCCAAGCTTGGGCAATAACGCAGCGATTGCTGATTTAATCGGTTTGCAAAATCTTGAAGCACTGGATACATCGGAAAAACATCCGATTGGCAATATTGCTTATCTAGACAATGCATTGAGTCCCGAGCAATTCAAGGCAAAATTACAGGCTATTTTTGATTTTGACATTATTCATCTGCCAACTGATAAAACGACGATCCAAAAAGTAGGCTTTTGCACAGGTGCAGCTCAGGATTTTATTGGCAAGGCAGCGCAAGAAAATTGCGATGCCTATATTTCTGGTGAAGCCAGTGAACGTACTTTCTATGAAGCCAAAGAGTTAGGTGTTCACTATTTTGCTTGTGGTCATCATGCGACTGAACGTTATGGTGTGCAGCGTTTAACACAAGCAATTGCAACGCAGTTTGCCATTGAATCTGAATATTTTGAACTCAACAATCCGATCTAAACTTTCTCAAGTTTATGCAATTGAGTGATACTCTTTTCACTCAATTGCATTTTGCTAGCCCTTAAGTGCCAAGCACATCAATTATCTGCTGATCTCAAATATACCTCTTCAACTTACAGCCAGATTTTAAAGCGTTAATAGGTACGCGCTTTAGAACATTTACTCATCCCCCCATCCAACCTATAAATAAAATTTATTTTTAATTCATTTTCACCGATAAAAAAGTAGCCAATAAATGTATTGATTATCATTTGCATTTAAACAAATAATAAAAGCGCTTTAATCCATCGTTATAAAACTACATTGATTACAAAAGGAATCAAATACATGGCCTATTCTTTACCTGCACTTCCTTATGCTTATGATGCACTCGAGCCCAATATTGATACCAAGACAATGGAAATTCATCATAGTAAACACCATCAGACCTATATCAATAATATTAATGGCGCAATTGAAGGCACAGAATGGGAAAAATTTTCAGTGGAAGAACTGGTTGCTAAAGTCAATGAAGTTCCTGCTGAGCTTAAAAACATGGTCATCAATAATGCTGGTGGACATGCCAATCACTCACTGTTCTGGACGGTCATGAGCCCACAAGGTGGCGGAGTGCCTACAGGTGATATTGCGGAAGCGATTGATCAGCAACTCGGTGGCTTTGATGCATTCAAGGATGCTTTTACCAAAGCAGCGATTAGCCGTTTTGGAAGTGGTTGGGCATGGTTGAGTGTGACGCCTGAAGGTAAAATTGTAGTAGAAAGCAGCGCCAATCAGGACTCTCCACTAATGCATGGTCATACCCCTATTTTAGGGCTGGACGTATGGGAACATGCCTATTATCTAAAATATCAAAACCGTCGCCCTGAATATATTGCTGCATTTTATAACGTCGTGGATTGGAAGGAGGTCAATCGCCGCTACCATGAGGCATTAAAAGCAATAAAAAATTGATTTTAAATAATAAAGTTAAAAATTTATTCTTGATCAAGGTAGATTAGAGTCATCAAAAAGATAAATTTAAAGATTCATTGGCTCTAGTTCTATCTTGTGTATGGTATATGTCTCAGATGGAAATTTTTTGCATATTTTGTGTATTAAAAGACTGCCCTATTGCATGCAGAATCATTTACAATAAAAGCACTTAATGTAAAACCCAGCAAATTTGCAAGGAATGAAACATGACAACCATTACTTTACCTGCACTTCCATATGGCTATGACGATCTAGCGCCACATATCACTCGCGAAACTTTAGAATACCATCACGACAAACACCACAATACTTATGTTGTTAACTTAAACAACTTAATCAAAGGTACTGACCTTGAAGGCAAAACTTTAGAAGAAATCATCAAAGCTTCTGCTGGTGATGCATCTAAAGCAGGTATCTTCAACAATGCTGCTCAAGTATGGAACCACACGTTCTACTGGAACAGCATGAAGCCAAACGGTGGTGGTAAACCTACAGGCGCGATTGCAGCGAAAATCGACGAAGCTTTTGGTAGCTACGAAAAATTTGCAGAAGAATTCACTGCTGCTGCAACAACTCAATTCGGTTCAGGTTGGGCTTGGTTAGTTGCTGACGAAGTAAACGGTAAATTATCTATTACTAAAACTGCCAATGCAGACACTCCACTTGCTCACGGTCAAATCGCTGTATTGACAATCGACGTTTGGGAACATGCTTACTACATCGACTTCCGTAACTTACGTCCAAAATACATCGCGACTTTCTTAGAAAGCTTAGTAAACTGGGACTATGCAAATGCTAAACTTGCAGGTCAACCAGCAGGTGTTGAGAAATAAGTTTTTATTTCTTCAATAAAAAAACTGCTCTTGATGAGCAGTTTTTTTTATATCTATATTTTTCAACAGTTCACCCCTTTCAATCATTCTTTGAGCATCCATTTCTCTAATAAATAAAAAGCTCGCTCGCCTATCTTTATTCATATTCTAAATACAACACTGCTGCTCATTTATAATTATAAAAAACTGTTTCTCACCTTTCCTAAATCAAAGATTTATTTTGAGCCATACATTCTTTAAACCTTTAAACAATAAAAAAACCCTGCTTTCGCAGGGTCTTTTTTGAATCAGTTCAGTGCTTAGTGAGCAGCGAATTGGTTCATTGTGTTTTTAGCATCATCATGTGCTTTAAGTGCGTTGTCACCAGAGAAGATTTCTTTGTGATCATCACCGATGTCAGAACCCGCCATTGCTTGGTGTTTAACACACGCGATACCGCCACGGATTTCTTTACGTTGTACGCCAGCAACATAAGCCAACATACCTTCAGTACCGAAGTAACCTTGTGCAAGCTCATGCGTAGAAAGAGCAGCAGTGTGGTAAGTCGGAAGTGTGATCAAGTGATGGAACACACCCGCTTCACGAGAAGCGTCTGCTTGGAAAGTACGGATCTTAGCATCAGCATCAGCAGCTAATTCAGTATTGTCATACTCAGCGCTCATTAATTTAGCACGGTCGTAAGCAGAAACATCTTTACCTTCAGCAACCCAACGATCGTAAGCTTGTTGACGGAAGTTTAAAGTCCAGTTGAATGATGGGCTGTTGTTATAAACAAGCTTCGCATTTGGAACTGTTTCACGTACACGGTTAACCATGTGAGCGATTTCTTCTACGTTTGGAGTCGCAGTTTCGATCCAAAGAAGATCTGCACCATTTTGAAGGCTAGATACACAGTCAAGTACAACACGGTCAATTTGAGTGTCAGGACGGAACTGATATAAGCCAGAAGCTAAACGCTTAGGACGATGTAATTTACCATCACGCTTGATCAGGATTTCATCTTCTTGAGCATCAGCGATGTCAATTTCAGTTGTGTCTAAGTAGCTGATATATTGAGAAGCGATGTCGCCTGGCTCTTTAACCACTGGGATTTTTTGAGTCAAGTCAGCGCCTTCAGAGTCAGTACGCGCAACGATGATACCGTCATCAAGACCCATTTCTAAGAATGCATAACGTAATGCATGGATTTTAGCGATGAAGTCTTCGTGTGGAACAGTTACTTTACCAGCTTGGTGACCACATTGTTTTGCGTCAGATACTTGGTTTTCGATTTGAAGTGCACATGCACCAGCTTCGATCATTTTCTTAGCAAGTAAGTAAGTCGCTTCTTCGTTACCGAAACCAGCGTCGATGTCAGCAATAATTGGCACAACGTGAGTTTCAAAGTTGTCGATTTGAGCAGTGATTTCAGCTGCTTTAGCAGTATCACCTGCTTCTTGTGCTTTTTTAAGTGCACGGAATAAATCGTTTAATTCTTTTGCATCAGCTTGACGTAAGAAAGTGTAGATTTCTTCGATCAAAGCAGGAACAGATGTTTTTTCATGCATTGATTGGTCTGGAAGTGGACCAAATTCTGAACGAAGTGCAGCAACCATCCAACCAGAAAGGTAGATATAGCGACGTTCAGTTGTACCGAAGTATTTTTTGTTCGCAATCATTTTTTGTTGTGCGATGAAACCGTGCCAGCAACCTAATGATTGAGTATATTTGCTAGAATCGGCATCATAAGCAGCCATATCACGACGCATAATCGCAGCTGTGTATTTAGCAATGTCTAAACCAGTTTTGAAACGGTTTTGTAGTTGCATACGAGCAGCATCTTCAGGACTAATATCTGCCCAAGTATTGCCAAATTTTGCTTTTAATTCGCGGATTGCATCAATCGCTGTTTGATATGTAGTCATGATCTATTCCTTTGAGGATTGGCATCGAACGGGGGCTAAAAATCCTGATTTTATTTAGTCTAGATTTCAAGCGCCTCATCAACATGAATCAAAGCTTAGTCTTTGGCAAGCGATTTATCCAATATTCTGGCTTAATCTTCGGTATTTTCTTAAAAAATGTATGTATAGGCTTTTATCAAAATCCTTAAAAATAAGACATAAATAATTGTTTTTAATCAATTTTCAACT
>NZ_LZPJ01000073.1:0-37508 GCF_001729365.1 Acinetobacter sp. YK3 | reverse complement strand
GAATCCCCGTAGGGACGCCAAATTCTAAAAAGCCACTGCATTGACAGTGGCTTTTTTCTTTTCTACTTTTGCTTTCTTAATCTGTGCCAATACCGACCTGTACTTCCAAACGACCCGATTGCACGCGTAAACCACGAATCTCAAACTGATCAACCAGTTGCTGTACCAGTTCACGACTTTCTTGCAAAATATTCAAACCCGGCAAAATACTAAAATCAGTCAGACTTAATAGTTTATCGACCATCCACGAACGGTTATTAATGAAATCGATAAAGCCTGCTTCTTCCAGATCGATATACCACAGGCGATGACCTTCTTTCTGAATCCCGGGGACATCACGAATCAGATGATTAATCAGAAAAGGAATCGGTAAAGAATTAATCAGTTCAAAACTGGCATTGCCCACACGACGTGCCGCCCAGTTGGTGAGAGTCCCTCCATGACGAATTTGCAAATCAAGATGTTCATCGACCTGACGTAAGCGTAAATATTTTTCCTGTCCGATGCGGCATTCCAAGACATTAAATTCGAGTGAAAGCCGATATAAAAACCGATGGTAATGTCCATCAAGTTCAATATGAAAACGGTCATTGCCGCATTCAATTTTAATATCATCAATCTCTGAGCGATCCATGCGCTTGCGAATCTGGTTATTCAGCAGCATTTCTGGCAAGTATAAGGTAAGACTACTTTTGCCCAATGATGCTCTCGCCATCGCCAAAGCCACCTGACGTGCAGCCTCACTGGTTTCTGAGACCATATCTCGAACCGTATTGCGCATCCCTTCCACACCACGCTTGGTATGATGCGTTACCTGATCCAGCGCATCTAAAGCAGCATCCGCTACACCTGCGATATTGCGTGAGGTGTCACTGGCAAATTCAACGGCATCTTGTGCGTGTTGCAAGGTCTTATTGATGAGTCGACGTGATAATGATGGTTTCACACCAGATACCTCTGTATCTGCTGGCATAATATCGAACATCGCCTTTTTATCATCTTGTCGATTCAAGATGTTCTCCCTCTTCCCTTTCTTACTGGCTCATTTCTTATGAGCAATGATCTACTTTCTGAACTTATTCGACGTTTTTCTGTAGATTATCATGCCCTACAAGACAATTTGCGTATTTTTGTTGCACAGTCTCATTTATTTCGGCCACTGATTTATCTCCTGATCACATGGATTTAGTCATCATCTGGGTTCATTGGCGCTGCGGCTTGAATAGGTTGTAGTATCTGCGTTTGACTTAACCGAATACGCTTATACTGTTCCAATGCCAGCTCAATCTGTTGCACTTTTTGTTGGGCAGATGCCAACTCAAAATTCGGTAATTCTCGCAATGCCACCCAAGCCACCTGCATGTGCTCAAACGTATTGCCCTTTTCCAATTTGGGCCGCATCCAGCTCGCAAGATCCTGTACACGCTGCTGCACCTCAAACTGTAATGCAAATAATCCACTACTTAATGCGGTTTCATCTAATTGCAGACATAAAGCATGGATCTGTTTAAACAGGTAGTTCTGTTGTTGAAGATAAGGCGATAAAATTTCCGTATAAAACCAATTTGCAAAAGCCGTCATCTCAGTCACCACATGATCACGTTTGGCATATAGAGCATCGCGTTCTGGATGCTGTTTATCCAAACGCACTTCACCTAAATACGCCATCAAACCGTGTTGCAGAATGAGCTGAATCTTTTCAGAACATGTTGCATCTTTGCGTTGTGATGTGCGCTGCTGAAGCCTCTCCATCAATTGATCATATTGAGCAGGCTCTACCAATAATTCCAGAATTGTGGGCTGCTGTTGCATCAGTTGCCATAGAGACTGAAGTAATGAAGGGTCCTGCCTAAATGTAAGATGAGACAATTTTCCCAAAGAATGTTGTAAAGCATTCTGCATCGTCTTCGCCTGAGCCAAGCCCGCCAACACGCTGTGCTCGGTTAAAAGCTGTGGTGCGCTGGTGATCACCTCCTGACTAAAAGGTAGATGATATTCCCGCCCACCCCATATGCCATTTAATGTTTTTCCCAAAGCATTTAAGCTGCGCCCAACATCAGCCACCATAGTGGTTGCTGTCGCCCGCGTTTGTAGAATGGATTCAGGTAAGAGTAGGCTGACTGCCTGCTGCAAGATGTTCCGATATATTTTTTGATCAATCGGTTTTTGATATCGCGCCAGCAGATCAATCGCATATTCGATATCGCTGACCTGAGATTGATATTCGGGCTGATTACGCTTGAGTAAACATTGAATATACGCATAAAAAGCCACTTCATTAAATTGAGATGATTGTGCTGCGGCCCATTCAAAATACTCAATCGCCTGCGTATATTGCCCTGCACCTGCATAAGCCTTCGCAAGTGCATTGGCATGCGGTGCGCACGGATAATGCTGCTGAAAATAATTTAATAGCTCAATTTTCGGCGGCTGATCCAGACATTGATCCAGCTGACGTAAATAAGCATTGATTTGCTGTTGAGTCGGTTGTCGAACCACAAAATTAAGCTGATACATCAAGCATTGCTCATACCAGCCATATTTGCGTGCGTGAGCGCTATAAACCGCAATAAACTCGTCTTCAATGAGCTGAATCAACTGTGAGGCATAGACGATGTCTTCATTATTTTCATGATGAAATTTCCATTGCTTGGGCAAAGATATTTTTAAAAGCCGCAATAAAAAATTGGCGCTCAGATCCGGGCTTTCCGATGTCACCAGCATCAACTTATCTTGTGTAGAAAGATGCTGTGCTCCCTTCTGGATTCGGGACAAGCGTAACTTTAAAATTTTGGTGGGTAACATGCGTATCCTTTCGCATTATTCAGCCAACTCATCCAGCAAATTAACATGACTGTCGAAGCTTTTGCGACTAGCTTTAGACGAGCTGTAGCCCAATATTCCCAATCCTCATCACGAAGGCTCAGCGCCACAAATAAGTAAAGTTATGTATTTGAATCGCTCAGCATTTTTGCTTTTACATAAATTTCGCTAAAATGGACAAAACAGAATAGGAACCCTCTATGCAATACCGTTGCCCTAAATGCCAAAGCGTGAAAATTATGCCTGCGAGTCAGGGTGCCAACAGCCCGCGCCCGAATGTGCCAAAAAGTCTGGTGCTTTTAGTGCCTGCGATTTTTATCTTATTGTTTCTGGTACTGATCAGCATTGGGATGTGGATTTTCGGTAATGGTGCTGGACAAACCCTCCAAATCGCAACGGTTGTGGTTTTTGCAGTCTGTGTGATTGCAGGGGTTTTATTCTGGCGTGATCTTCCAGATTTCAAAATTTCGATGCAAGCCTTTATGCAAGCACAAAAGCATTGGAAATGCCGTGACTGCAACCATGAATGGCAGAATTAATAGCGCATCACAGCATTAATATTCACATCAGCCTAATGCTGATGTGAATGACCATGTTCCTCAGCATGTTGATGCGTATGTTCGCAATTCATTTCTGCATCATCTTCGATTTGGAGTGTCACCTCGGCAATACCATGTTCATGCGATAGCATCTCGGTTGCAGTACGATATAGCTGATTACGATCCGCATTCGGTGCAAACAAATGTACGGTCAGATGAATATTCTTTGAGGTAATCGCCCAGACTTTTAACTGGTGGATACTTTCCACCCCTTCGAGTGCCAGCAAATCATTGCGTAGTTTCTCAACATCAACTTCTTCTGGTACACCTTCTAACAGGATATTGATACTCTGTTTGAGTAAAATCCACGTTCTTGGCAAAACCCAGAAACCAATCGCAACAGCAATAATGGTATCGACCCAATACCAGTTGGTGAAATAAATAATCACCGCACCAATAATGACGCCGACCGAACCCAAAGCATCACTCAATACTTCTAAATAGGCACCTTTCATATTCAGGCTTTCAGAAGCACTCGACATTAAAATCTTCATCGAAATCAGGTTAATCACCAGACCGATTGAAGCCACGATCAACATGCCCAGACTCTGGATTTCAGGGGGTTGAGTAAAGCGCTGATACGCTTCATAAAGAATATACATCGCCACAAAAAACAGCATGGAAGCATTAAACAATGCCGCCAGAATTTCAAAGCGTTGATAACCAAAGGTTCGCTTATTGTCTGCTGGGCGTTTGGCAATCTGGATCGCTGCCAATGCAATGGCCAGTGCTGCTGCATCGGTAAACATATGCGCTGCGTCAGACAGCAGGGCCAAACTTTGTGTGATTAAACCTGCAACAAATTCGACAATCAAAAATGTTGTGGTCAGCACTAATGCAATCGTAAGTTTTTTGGCATTACCTTCAGTAACAACTGCATGACTATGGTCATGCCCTTGATGTCCACTCATGTTGGACTCCTTATAATTTTTAAATTCAACTTTCTTTCTACACTATCTCAAATCATCGATGAATAGGATGAATGAAGTGCAACGAATTGTCCTAAAATCTTTCTCTATCCGATCTCTAACCTACATTTACCATCGTGGTGGCGGCATGGATACCGCCTGTTGGTCTGCGACATCAAAGACATGCCGTCAGACCAACAAAGAATTTTTGTTACTTTTGATTCTTCAAAAGTAAATCCAAGACCTCTCACTTATAAATGTCTGATGAGTGCTCAGAGGACTTCTCATTCATCCAGCGATACACCACTGGCAAGATCAGCAAGGTCAATAAGGTGGATGAAATAATCCCGCCAATCACCACCGTCGCCAATGGACGCTGTACTTCCGCGCCCGTACCCGTGGCAATCGCCATGGGAATAAAGCCCAGCGACGCCACACAGGCCGTCATTAATACCGGACGCAAGCGTAATACGGCGCCATGCCATGTAGCATAATGAATATCAAATTGTTCTCTCAACTCCTTGATAAAACTCAGCATCACCAAACCGTTCAGTACCGCGACACCTGATAAGGCAATAAAGCCTACGCCTGCGGACATCGACAATGGAATATCGCGTAGCCACAGCGCAACCAAACCGCCAGACAAAGCAAATGGCACACCACTAAACACCAATAAACTCTCTTTAAAATTATTAAAGACTGCCATTAGCAGAATGAAGATCATCAGCAATGCGAGTGGCACAACGATTTGCATTCTGGCTTTGGCCGAAGCCAGATTTTCAAACTGACCACCATAGCCGAGCCAATAACCGCTTGGTAATTTTTGCTGTGCCAGTTTCTGCTGCATCTCACCGACGAATGAACCCAAATCACGGTCTCGAACGTTGGTGGTCACCACAACACGGCGTTTACCATTTTCACGGCTCAACTGTGCCAGACCCAAGATATTTTCAACTTTCGCTACATCTTGCAGTTTGATCAGACCACCATTCGGTAGCTGAATTGGCAACATCGCCAATTGCTGCGGGGTACGCATGACGTCATCGAGACGCACCACAAAATCGAAGCGGCGGTCACCCTGTAAAATCTGCCCAACACTTTGTCCACCGATACTCGCTGCGACCAAATCTTGAATGGATTTCACGGATAAACCATATTGCGCCGCGAGTGCATGATCAATATCAACATTGAGTAAAGGTAAGCCATCCGTTTGCTCGACCTTCACTTCACTTGAGCCTGTGATGGTCCGTAACGTTTGGGCAACTTTTTCTGCTTCTTGGTTCAATACCTGCATATCATCACCAAAAATTTTAACCCCGATATCACTACGCACGCCTGAAATCAGCTCGTTGAAACGTAATTCAATCGGTTGAGAAAACTCACTATTGTTGCCTGGAATTTTCTCAACATAGGCCAACATTTTAGTCCGCAACTCGTCTATGGTTTCTGATTTATCGGGCCATTGATCACGTGGCTTTAACAGCACGATTGCATCAGAAATATTGGGTGGCATCACATCGGTTGCCACTTCTGCCGTGCCTGTACGTGCAAAAATTGCCTTAATTTCAGGAAATTCTGCAAGTAACTGCTTCTCAACACTTTCCTGAATCTTGAGCGATTCCTCAATCCCTGTACTTGGTGCACGCATCAATTGTAAAGCAAAGTCTCCTTCGCTCAGTTGAGGTGCAAACTCACTTCCTACACGAGAACCAATCGCAGCCGTGAGTATCAAAATGGTCACTGCACCAGCCACCACCACATAACGAAAGGCATAGGCTTTATCTAGCAAAGCTTCATAATTACGTTTTAATGCAGCCATCCAGCGACTTTCTTTTTCTTTTACCTCACCCGTGACAAACAAAGCCACTGCGGCAGGAACAAAAGTCACTGATAAAATAATAGCCCCGATTAATGCCAATACCACGGTCATGGCCATTGGATGGAACATCTTCGCTTCCACACCTGCCAGTGCAAAAATTGGCAAATACACCACCATAATGATGATTTGTCCGAAAATCAGCGGACGTCTCGCCTGCTTCGCTGCCAAAAATACTTCAGTAAAGCGTTCTGAACGCGTCAATAATCGACCTTTATGATGCTGCGCCTCTGCCAACCGTCGAATACAGTTTTCGACAATCACCACCGCACCATCGACGATAATCCCGAAATCCAGTGCACCCAAACTCATCAAGTTGGCACTAATTTTCTGCTCAGCCATACCTGTCAGGGTAAACAGCATCGACAAGGGAATAATACAGGCGGTAATCAGTGCTGCACGGAAATTCCCCAAGAATACAAACAGAATCACAATGACTAGGATTGCGCCTTCAGTTAAGTTCTTGGCAACGGTCTTAATGGCTTTATCGACCAAATTACTGCGGTTATATACTGTTTCGATCACCACCCCTTCAGGCAATGAACGTTTGATTTCCTGCATTTTGCTATCTAATGCTTGGGCGATGGATTTACTGTTCTCGCCCATCATCATCATGGCGATCCCGAGTACAGTTTCTTCACCGTTATAGGTCGCGCCACCTGTTCTTAGGTCGTGCCCAATCGAAACCGTTGCGACATCAGCAACACGAATGGGTAAACCATTTTTGGTACTGACCGTGACATTTTCAATGTCTTGTACCGTCTTCAACATACCCGGAATACGAACAGTGAGTTGTTGACCATTTTCTTCAATAAAACCCGCACCGCGGTTTTCATTGTTTTCAGTTAACACCGTTTGCAGGTCAGTTAAAGGTATTTGCAACTGTTGCAAACGTTTTAAATCTGGAGAAACCACATAAGTTTTGTTGTAACCACCAATGGTATTGATCTCTGCAACACCAGGAACGCGTTGTAATTGAGGACGAATAATCCAGTCTTGAATTTCACGCAGGTCCATGGCTTGATAAGGCGTCCCATCTGCTTTTTTTGCATTCGGTTCAGCCTTGACCACCCATTGATAAATCTCCCCTAAACCCGTTGAGATCGGTGACATTTGTGGTTCAATGTCATCAGGCAAGGCACTTTTGGCCTCTTGTAAGCGTTGATTGATCAGTTGACGCGCCCAATAGATATCGGTGCCATCTTTAAAAATCACCGTGACCTGAGATAAACCATAACGGGAAATCGAACGCGTCTGCTCCAAGTTTGGAATACCCGACATGGCATTTTCGATCGGATAGGTAATCCGTTGCTCAACTTCAGGTGCAGTAAATCCACCTGCCTGACTGTTAATTTGTACTTGAACGTTAGTAATGTCGGGAACAGCATCGATTGAAAGCTTTTGATAGCTATAAATTCCGACGCCAATCCATGCCACAACAAACAGCATGACCCAAATCGCATTGCGAATGGAAAATTGAATAATACGATCAAAGAGGCCTTCCGCAGGTGGAAGCCCCAAATTATCTTTAGTGTCCATGCTCAGCCTCTCCTTTCTCAATCTCAGATTTCAAAAGGAAACTGCCCTGACTGACATATTGCTGTTTTTCAGTCAGGCCTGATTGAATTTCGACCCACAGTCCATCACTTGAGTAATTACCGAGCTGTACTGGCGTTGGGGTGAAATGCAATTTATCTTTTTCTTGCTTGGTCACAAAAACTGTTGCTTTGCCCTCGATCTGCTGAATCGCGGCTTTGGCAACACGCAGGACCGGCTTTTTATCCGCACCATTCAATAGCACATTGACCATCAAATTTGGTCGTAGTTCTTTGGCGGGGGTCAGGACTTTGGCACGAACTTGCAAACGACCCGTTTGTGTATCTGCAGCTGTGGTTAAAGTCTGAATTTGTGCTTTAAAAGTATTGCTGGTTTGCAGAGATTTGAACTCGATCTGCTGATTTGGTTGTACATTGATGTTATTGACGCTTGGTAAAATAAATTCAATCCAAAGCTGATCTAATTGATCAATCACAAACAATTGCTTATCTGGAGTAATCTGCTCACCCACCACAATATCTTTCAAGCTGACAACACCACTTAACGGTGCGGTCAATACATAACGTCCCTGACTTCCACTGGATGCGCCTAAAGCAGATAAACGACTACGGGCTGCTTGTACCTGAATCTGGGCTTGGCGATAAGCATTATAAGCACGTTGATAATCCTGACGGGCTGAAACACCTTGTTCCCAAAGCTGCTTTTCACGCTGATAATCTTGCTGAGCAAGCGTTAATGCCTCTTGAGCAATACTTAAATTGGCTTGCTGATCCACCAGATCTGGAATAAACAAAGTGGCTAAAACCTGCCCTTTCTTCACTTGTTCGCCGAGTGCAGCATTGACACTTTCTACACGCCCAGCAAAAGTTGCCGAAACATGGGCTTGCTGATCGGTATTGGTCACCAGTTTCGCAGGATAGGCATATTGCTGCCCCACCTCTCCAACACCGACCTGAGCCAGTTTAACGCCATATTCCATCATTTGTTTTGGGGTCAGGTTTAAGCTGCCTTCCTCAGTTTCATCCGCATGTCCAGCTTCACCTTCAGTATGACCTTCTTCGCCTTCGGCATGACTATCGCCTGCTGCAGCCGCTTCACCACTGGCTTTGTTCTTGCCAGTAAAAAATAATAATGCGCTGAGGACTAAGCCTACAACCACAACCAGAATGACCCAAAACCACTGTTTCTTAGATTGATTCGTCGACATTATTCTGCTCCTACAACAGCGGGAAGGTTACTGGTCTCTTTCCAAAGGTTTTGATTGATCTGATTTAAGGCATCGCTTGAACTCACCACACCAGGTTCTATACCCAGTGCCAGACTCTCTGCCTCAATCTGTTTCTGCCATGCACTTTTAAGTAACTGCACTTTATTTAGGCGTTGCTCTTGCAGTTGCATGGTGGCTTGCTGTACATCGGTAATGGCATATTTACCCACTTTGAAACCGAGCAGCATTTTTTCCTGCACCGTTTCAGACAATGGAATTTGTCGCTGATTCACCAGATCAAACTGTTGTTTCAGGCCAGCTAACTCTGCACTTAAGGTCTGAATGGCATTTAGGTTTTGTTGCTTATAAAACTGTTGCTGCTTGACCAGCAAATCCTGTTTGGCGTTGGCAATGCGCAATGAATATTGTTGGCGATTGAAAATATTCAATGGGATATCAATACCGACTCTGAACTTGTTATCTGTTGAATTGGTTTCCGCACTTTTGCTTTGCACCATGCCTAAATTGACCGTCGGATTTGGTCGGTTAGAAACTTTTAAATAATCAATATTGGCTTTTTGTCGCACAATATCGAGCTGAATCGCTCGCTCAAATAAGTTGTTCTGCACATAAGCTTGCAAATCTTTTTGTTGTGGCCAGACATTGCTTGCCTGAGCAGAGAAATGATTGTCCGTACTACCCCATAAATTTGCCAGTTGACGCTTTGCTGTCGCCAGCGCCAGTTCGGTTTGCTGAAATAACCGTTGATTTTCAATATGTGCCATCAAGGTACGGTCTAAATCAACCTGTGCAATACTCCCCGCCTGAAGTCTTAAACGTGTCGCATCCAAAGTCGCCTGACTGGTTTTTAGCTGTGCCCGAACAACGTCATGCTCTAGCTCAAGAACCACGACTTGTGACCACAGATATTTCACCGCTAATTCGAGTTGCGCATCGTATAACTCTTGATTCAGACCAACTTGGGAGGCTTGCACATCAGCGAGTTTCACCGCTGCGCGACGTTCGCCAAAAACATCAAGCTTTTGTGAAAGACCAAATTCCAGTTCCTTATCTTTACCTGAGCGAAAATCAGTTTGCTGAATCGAAATACTGGGATTTGTCCATAAACGTGCTTGTTTAACATTGGCCTCGGCAATGCTTTGCTGGGTTTGCCAGACACCAATACCCGCCTGATGCTGTTTCACATCTTGCAAGACTTGTTCAAAGTTCACATTCCGCTGTGCCACTGAAGTTGAAGCCTGATTGGCATCAAGCAAAGACGCTGCTGTTGCAGACTGGCTAAAAAGCACAGCTGTTAGTGCAAATGCTAACGCTGACCATTTGAATGAGGATGAATGCGCATGATTGTCTGATGCATTTTTTTGCAATGCATAGATACGCTGATTTAAATTTAAAGACATATAAAGCCCCGCAAATATTAAGGTTGCGGTGGGCTATTTTTCGGCTACCCCACCTATAGCGGGGTCAATACAGGGGGCGGATTTAATCCAGAAAGATGTGGAGACTGATACGAGTTAGACCAGTAATATTTTTGTTCTGCCTGATGCATCCGTAAAATCGGTTCATCCAGTTGTTGCTGGGCTTCAGTTACCACCACATGGAAACAGGAAGGCAAGTGATCATGATGATCCTGCAAACTTAAAGGCATCGGCAAATCAGAAGCATCTTGGTCGACAACAACTACATGCTGATCAGAAACTTGAGACTTTTCTGGGACATGATGTCCAAAATGATTGAATGAACTGTACTCGCCCGACTTTTCATGCGCACAAAAAGCTGCCGCCACATTCCAGAAACCCTGAAACATGAACAAACTCAGCAAGACGGTGATGAAAATAGTAGAACGACGCAAAGTTTACTCTTTAAACAAAAATTGCTCGGATGAACTATAGCAAGTAAAGCAGATGTAATAAAATTACATGTTCTGATTTAGCTACAAAATCTCAGCTTAAGGCGAAATCATCATATGATCACAGCTTAAAAGCAGGAAACGACCAAACTTATTCAGCCGCTTCCATTCCCATTAAAATTAATTACTTACACGACTGTTTACACTGCCTGTGCTCAATATGATTTTCTAGCTTGGCTTTGGCTTGTTGCTGAGCCTGTAGATTCTTTTCCAGAAAAATCAAACCACCATCTGCATTGGCCCAGCTTGCTGAAACCAATAAAACCAAAGCACATACTGCTGTATTTAATTTAAAAGACATAACATTCACCTTATTTAAATCTGTGGATTCATGCTCCATTTCCATCATTTAGAAATAGAGTGAGGGTGAATTCATCTTCAATAAACGCTTGATTCAGAAACAGCTTGGAGATGCTAAAAATCTCAAGAATGCACTGGTGATCAATACACATTCGAATCTTTCAAGCGTTTCATTAAGGACAAACAACCCATTGAAATAGATATATTTCTAGTGAGTTATTTTGGGCTACCTCACCTATAGCGAGGTTAATATCGGAGGCGGATTTAATCTGGATAAGTGCGGCGACTGGTAAGCGTTAGACCAGTCATAATTGTGTTCGATCTCATGCGACCGCAAAACAGGGACATTCCAAGATTGCTGGGTTTGCATCACCACCATATAAGAACAAGATGGTAAATGATCATGATGATCTTGCAAATTTAAAGATGAGGCGACATTTGCATTATCCTGCACAGTAGAAGATGAATGCGTTGCAGAACCATGATTCTTTTCAGGAGCATGATGCCCAAAATGGTTGAGTTCACTATACTGGCCCGACTTTTCATGCGCGCAAAATGCTGCCGCCACATTCCAGAAACCTTGGAACATGAACAAGCTTAGCAAGAGGGTCATAAAAACGATCGAACGTTGCAACAGCGCACCATTACAGTAAATTGCACAAAGGCACTATAGCAAGCGATGCCAATGTAATAAAATTACAAAACAATGTTCGGTCAATTTAAGACTGATTTAAAAAAGTTTTTTCTTTAGAAAAATGAATTTCTGATTTGAGTTCCCATAATGCATAAATTATTTTCTGCCCTGATTGCTGTCGCCTGTTTAAACTTGAGTGCTTGTGCTACGACATTGCTTTCACAGGCACTTCCCAATGAAACCACACGAACCGAGACCATCACTTTAGCAAAAGATCAAATCCTTGCTTTAGGTCAGGCCGTTCAGAATCAGCAAGAACAAGGTATTGTTTTTATAGGTCAGGATTTCAATTATTTAATGACCGATGGTAGCGCCGAGCTGTCCAAATTACTACATGCGATTCCTGCAGATCAACGGAGTCTGACTAGTCCTTCCCCACTGGTACTGACGATGGATGATCCGAGTCATTTTCATGGCGTATTACAGATTCGTTATAACACACGTATGGTAGATTTAAATGACGCGCAAAAAGATCTATTAAAGTCTCTAGGCTTTAGACAAAATTTTAATATTATTCACAATCAACAGACAGCACCTTATCCGTATATCAATATTTTCTTCAAAGGCCAACTCTATCAAACACAAGAAACTAAAAAGGTTGAGAAGACACTGGCGCAACCTTATCCAATTATTCTGCAACAGGAAAATAAAATTACCAAAAAGCATCCTGTGAAAAAGGCGACCCGCATGGTGCTGTATCCATTTGCCATGACTTTCGATGTGATTACCGTTGTTCCATCACTGATGTGGTCTGACTTACGTGGTGAATTTAATAATTAAACGTCGAGTATTGGCTTTTTTATATACCCTGCTGATCTACCCGATTTTTAATGAATATAAAAAAACCAGCTTTCAGGCTGGTTTTTTTATTCACGGAAGATTAACCCGTAATTTTTTTGTATTTTGTACGTTTTTGAGATGCATCATCACCTAAACGTGACTGACGGTAAGCTTCATATTCTGCATAGTTACCTGTGTAGAATTCTGGCTGCTCGTTCTCAAACGACAAGATATGCGTTGCAATACGGTCAAGGAACCAACGGTCATGCGATACCACCATGACTGTACCTGGGAATACAAGAATTGCATCCTCAAGTGCACGTAAAGTTTCGATATCCAAATCGTTCGATGGCTCATCCAGTAAGATCACGTTTGCGCCCATCTGCAAGATCTTCGCAAGTTGTAAACGGTTACGCTCACCACCTGACAATTCACCTACACGTTTTTGCTGATCTTGACCTTTAAAGTTAAAGCGGCCGATATAAGCACGTGATGCGATTTCATAATCACCAATTTTCAGGATATCTAAACCGCCAGAAACTTCTTCCCAAACCGTTTTGTTGTTATCCAAGGTGTCACGAATCTGACCTACGTAAGCCACTTTAACTGACTCACCTAAAGTCACAGTACCCGTATCTGGTTGCTGTTCGCCAGTCATCATACGGAATAAAGTGGTTTTACCCGCACCGTTTGGACCAACGATACCCACGATCGCTGTAGGAGGTACAGTGAAAGTCAGGTTTTCATAGAGTAAGCGACCATCGAATGATTTACTGATCCCTTCCACTTCCACAACTTTGTTACCTAAACGTGGACCAGGTGGAATGTAGATTTCAGATGTTTCATTACGTTGTTGGAATTCTTTAGAGTTAAGCTCTTCAAAACGTTCCATACGCGCTTTGTTTTTCTTTTGCTGGCCTTTGGCATTTGAACGAACCCATTCAAGTTCTTTTTTCAATGCTTTAGCAAAAGATTCTTCTTGTTTCTGTTCCTGCTCTAAACGGGCATTCTTTTGTTCCAACCAAGAAGAATAGTTACCTTGGTAAGGAATACCATGTCCACGGTCAAGTTCAAGAATCCACTCAGCCACGTTATCCAAGAAATAACGGTCATGCGTAATCGCAACGATTGTGCCAGGGAAATCTTTCAAGAAACGTTCTAACCAAGATACTGATTCAGCATCCAAATGGTTCGTTGGTTCGTCTAGAAGCAACATGTCTGGCTTAGAAAGCAATAAACGGCACAATGCAACACGACGACGCTCACCACCTGAAAGCAATGATACATCGGCATCCCACGCTGGAAGGTTCAATGCATCAGCAGCAATTTCAAGCTGGTTATTGAGGTTGTGCGCATCCCATGCATGGATGATTGATTCTAATTTTTCTTGCTCTTTCGCAAGCGCATCAAAATCAGCATCTGGTTCAGCATATTCAGCAAAAACCTGATCAAGGCGTTCTAAAGCGTCAAGTGCTTCACGTACACCATCTTCAACGTTACCACGAACGTCTTTAGTTGGATCAAGTGGTGGCTCTTGTTCTAAGTAACCGATTTTGATTCCTGGTTGTGCACGAGCTTCACCTGAGAAATCTTTATCTACGCCAGCCATAATACGGAGAAGGGTTGACTTACCTGCACCGTTCAAACCAAGCACACCAATTTTTGCGCCTGGGAAAAATGATAAAGAGATGTCTTTTAAGATTTCGCGCTTCGGCGGAACCATTTTAGACACTCGGTTCATCGTATAAATATATTGGGCCACGCAGGACTCCTCAATTGAAAAACCAGTACATCGCAAATAAGCGAAAAAATATCTGGCATATTATACGCTGAAACCCCATTGACTTGAAGTTAAGTTGGCATTTGTTTGGCTTCAACAAAGGATTTTCTTTTTCAAGACATTACAGGCCTGAATGATTTACAGCGGATAAAAAATTCATCTGCTTCGGATCAACCCTGCTATATCACTAAAAACACTATAGAGCGCAAAATTTATGCACCATTCTGGATAAAATATAGGCTAGACTCGATGATTATTTAACTCACGTAGATGATGTAATCATGACCTATAAAGATGAAACTTTAGCCATTCATGCGGGATATTCACCAGAAGCCACCACCAAAGCTGTGGCTGTGCCGATTTATCAAACGACCTCTTATGCCTTTGATAATACACAACATGGTGCAGATCTATTTGACTTAAAAGTTCAGGGCAATATCTATACCCGCATTATGAACCCAACCACTGCAGTGCTCGAACAACGTATTGCAGCACTGGAAGGTGGCATTGGCGCTTTGGCTTTAGCCTCAGGCATGGCTGCTATTACCTACGCGATTCAAACCATTGCCGAAGCAGGTGACAATATTGCATCGGTCTCAACCTTATATGGTGGAACCTACAATCTATTTGCCCACACGCTGCCAAAGCAAGGCATCGAAGTTCGTTTCTTCGATTATCAAAATCCAGAGGCCTTACGCCAGATTATTGACGACAAAACCAAACTGGTCTTTGTTGAGTCGATTGGTAATCCACTCGGCAATATTATCGACCTTGAAGCCATTGCCAAGATTGCACATGAATACGGCGTGCCTGTGATTGTTGATAATACGGTAGCTACTCCTGCGTTATTAAAGCCCTTCGAGTTCGGTGCTGATATCGTGATTCATTCCCTAACCAAATATATTGGCGGACATGGCAACAGCATCGGAGGCGTGATCGTCGATAGTGGCAAATTCCCTTGGGACAAATATCCTGAGCGCTTTAAGGCTTTGAATACGCCTGATCCAAGCTATCACGGCGTCAATTATGTCGAAGCCTTAGGTGAAGCCGCCTTTATCGCTCGTGCCCGTGTGGTGCCGTTACGTAATACAGGGGCTGCAATCAGTCCGCTCAGCGTGTTCCTTATCTTGCAAGGGCTGGAAACTTTAAATCTGCGTATGGAACGTCATACTGAAAATGCCATAAAAGTTGCTGAATATCTAAAACAACATCCAAAAGTAAAATGGGTGAATTATGCGGGTCTCAAAGATCATCCACAGCACCATTTGGCACAAAAGTATGTGAAAGGTAAACCTTCTGCTATCCTCTCTTTTGGCGTACAAGATGGCTTGCAAGGTGGTACCCGCTTTATTGATGCATTGCAGTTATTTACCCGTTTGGTCAATATCGGTGATGCCAAAAGTCTGGCTTGCCATCCTGCAACCACAACCCACCGCCAGCTCAATGCAGAGGAGCTAAAATCAGCGGGTGTCAGTGAAGATTTAGTCCGTTTATCAATCGGGATTGAGCATGTTGATGACCTGATTGCAGATCTTGAACAGGCCCTTGCCCAAGTTTAATTATAATGAAATCAACAAGCCCCAGAATAGGGGCTTATTTTTTGTGCAAAACTTTAAAAATATGATTGCTTTTTCAACTAATACAAGACCTTGTTTTAGAGTTTTTACTCTAAAAAATCTATTATTTTTCAGATATTTACACTAGACAAACCAAAAAGATCGGTTAATATTAGACCAAAATAAATTGCAGTGTTAAGCGATATAGGACAGCATTGCATACAACAGCATTATTCGTGATGAATGTAGGATACTTACATGAATGCAAAACTCAAAAAACTTTTTCAGCAAAAAGTCGACGGTAAAACAATCATTGTCACTGGTGCATCAAGTGGTATTGGTTTAACGGTTTCAAAATATCTTGCGCAAGCAGGTGCCCACGTCTTATTGCTCGCTCGCACCAAGGAGAAGTTAGATGAGGTAAAAGCAGAAATCGAAGCTGAAGGTGGAAAAGCCTCTGTTTTTCCATGTGATCTCAACGAGATGGAATCAATTGATGCAGTTTCAAAAGAAATTTTGGCTGCGGTCGATCATATTGATATTCTTGTAAATAATGCAGGTCGTTCAATCCGTCGTGCTGTGCATGAGTCGGTTGACCGTTTCCATGACTTCGAACGTACTATGCAGTTAAATTACTTCGGTGCAGTTCGTCTGGTTCTCAACATCTTGCCGCACATGATGCAACGCAAAGATGGTCAGATCATTAATATCAGCTCGATTGGTGTGCTTGCCAATGCCACTCGCTTCTCGGCCTATGTTGCATCAAAAGCTGCTTTAGATGCATTTAGCCGTTGTTTATCTGCTGAAGTGCATTCACATAAAATTGCAATTACCTCTATTTATATGCCTTTGGTACGCACGCCAATGATTGCGCCAACCAAGATTTATAAATATGTGCCTACGCTTTCACCAGAAGAAGCTGCTGACCTGATTGCTTATGCCATCGTAAAACGTCCGAAGAAAATCGCAACCAACTTAGGTCGCCTTGCTTCGATTACTTATGCGATTGCACCAGATGTCAACAATATCCTCATGTCGATTGGCTATAACCTGTTCCCGAGCTCTACCGCTTCTGTCGGCAAACAAGAAAAACTCAATCTGGTTCAACGTGCTTATGCCCGCTTGTTCCCAGGTGAACACTGGTAATCTCTTTTTTCGAGTTGAGTAAAACAGCCAATCTTTTGATTGGCTGTTTTTTTTAATAAATCAGGAATGAGTCGTGTGATTAACCCAGTCAGTGGTTTTACGAATTGCTTGTTCGAGATTGCCCGTTGAAATCTGCCACCGCTGCTGAAATTGCTGTAAAACTGTTTGTTCCAAAGGCTCAGTTCTAAGGAAATTTAACATTTCCGTAGATAATTCCAGCTTTCTCGCCAACCATTGCCATTTTAAAATGAACGTCAATAAGCCAATCGGGACATGTCGTGTAGGTGCAGTGACCTGTAACTGGTCCGCAATCAAATGGGTCAATTGATGCAGAGCAAGATGATGTTCGCTGACGACTAACATTGCTTGGTTTGCCAAATCCTGATCCAGCGATGCCTTTACCATTATCTGACATAAATCATCGACACGAATCAAAGGTAGATAATGCTGTGCTGTTGCAGGAAGTGCACTCATTTTCTTGCGTTTCAGCAAATCAACTATTTGGGCAATCGGTTGATTTAAAGGAATTTCACCTGAAATATCATCCCCTAACACAGTCGCTGGATGGATCACAGTCCAGTCCACAGATAAGTGCTGTGCACATTGTATCCATGCAAAATGCGCTTCTATCTTAGAAGCTTCATAGGCACCTAAGCGCTGATAAACAGCTTGCCACTCCGTCTTGTCAGGCTGTTCGAGACAGACGCCTGCCTGTTGTAAATGGTCAAGCAGCGTTAGCATATAACCAGACACATGCACTACCCGTTTTAAGTCACAATGCTGATGTACACACGTCAATAAATTCAATGCGCCTTCAACATTAACAGCCCGTGCTTGCTGCATACCCAGATTCCATGCAAACAACGCGCTACTATTATATAAAGTATTCACAGATTTTAGCTTTTCCCAATCTTGCGGATGAATGGCAAGATTTGCCTGAGTGACATCTCCCTGAATAAAAGCCAGGTGATGCAAAGATACATTTTTCTGGGTAAGCCAATGCGTCAGTGTTTCTTGCTGGTCAGCCTGATTCCGAACCAAAGCAAAGACTGAATGCCCCTGTTTCAAGAGCTCCAAAACTAAATATCGGCCAATAAATCCAGTTGCGCCTGCAACCAATGCAATTTGTCTATTCTGCTGAATGCTTAAGTTGTTATTGTCCATCTCACATGCCTTTTGATTGAATGTAGGCACAGGCTAAAGGATGGAGTACACTCAATGGTCAAGTAGTTGATACGCCACTTTTTTAAAATAATAAAGGATGCTCACCATGTTGATTGGACAGTTGGCTAAACAGGCAGATTTAAGCCGAGATACCATTCGCTTTTATGAAAAAATGCAACTGATCCAGTCTATTACCTGTAATAATGGCTATAAAGATTACCCTGAACAAACTCTACAACAACTACAACTCATTCGCTCTGCTAAAAATCTGGGTTATACGCTAAATGAAATTAAACAAATTTTAGCAATGACGGCGCAAGACGAAATTCCAGCGGCACAAGTTCAAATAATCGTTCAAGAAAAGCTAAATCTCATTGATGAAAAAATTGCCCAGCTTTATCAAATCAGAACCATGCTCAGCAAACTTACCCAAGGAAAGCCGTGTCCATTACGAGCAGACTGCCCGATTCCATCATTCGAATGATTATTTTTAAAAGTCAGAGGACAATATTGAAGACTGTTCTGACATGATTTCTCCAACAAAACAGTCAAAGTCATATCTTTTAAAATCCACTTAGTCACCAATGCGATGTGAGTCCAAAACTGAAAATGATAGTTTGACGAAAAAACACCCAATAAAAAGAACGATTAAGCGTGTGTATAAACTAAAACTTATCCACAGCTTCGCTGATTTAATCACCAACCCTAACGATTCGGCCTGTTTATAACCTAATTAGAGGATATCCATTTTTAATACATTGACCAAGATTTAATCTCCACAAAGCCATTCAATTAATTTCAAAGAAATAGTGCAAATGCTATGCACCAAAATAGTTCTTTTACATTCCATTTACACAAATTAAATGAGAGAGCTAAAAGTATTATCCCTGTGTAGCACTCAATTATTTGCTTTTTAAAAGATTAAAACCTATACATTGACCATTCTGACATCCTATATCTGTCAATGATTTAGCTCAAAAGCACGCATATTCTCCGCATACAAAAATGTATTCATAAAAAGCATACAAAATAGTGTCATTTTCATGCTTCTTTAGCGGTATATAACATTCTGTAAAGATTCAGTTACAGAATCTTGCTTGGTTGAAAAGGAACGTATATGAGTCAGGTATATAGCAAGGAAGAAAAAAGAAGTCGCATCAAAGGTATTGTCGGTGCGGCATCAGGGAACTTGGTTGAATGGTTTGATTTCTATATTTATGCCGTCTTTGCTGCTTATTTTACGCATGCATTAACTGCACCGGATATGGAGCCAACCACGAAAGCGATTTATGTCTGGGGTGTATTTGCTGCTAGCTTCTTTATGCGTCCAATTGGTAGCTGGTTATTTGGACGTATCGCTGACCGTAGCGGTCGTAAACAGTCCATGGTGATTTCTATCTGCCTGATGGCGTTGAGTTCATTCCTCTTTGCAGCATTACCAACGTATGATCAAGTCGGTATGTGGGCACCCTTCTTGCTCCTGATGGTTCGCTTATTGCAGGGTCTTTCTGTCGGTGGTGAATATGGTGCGGTAGCCACCTACATGAGTGAGCTGGGGTTAAAAGGACAACGTGGTTTCTTTGCTTCGTTTCAATACGTCACACTCTCAGGCGGTCAGTTACTCGCAAGCTTACTCGGGGTTATTTTGCTTGGCTTTATGACTGAACAGCAATTGAATGATGGCGGCTGGCGTATCCCATTCGTGATTGGTGGTATTGCTGCGATCTTGTCTTTACTGGCGCGTAGTCGTTTAGAAGAAACCTTATCGCATGAAGATGCGGAACGTGAGGAATCAGGTAGTTTAGTTGCCTTACTTAAACAGCACTGGAAAACCTTCTTGCTGGTAGTGGGTTATACCTCTGCGGGTTCATTAACCTTCTATGTTGTTACTGTTTATTCTAAAACTTATCTGACCAACATTGGTATGGATGGCAAAACCGTTGGTTTCATCATGACAACAGCATTGTTTGTCTTCATGTTGGCGCAACCTTTATTTGGTATGCTTTCAGACCGAATTGGCCGTCGTGCTTCCATGCTGGCTTTCAGTTTACTCAGCGCAATCTTTATCTATCCAGTGATGGTGACAGGTATGCGAAGCTTTGTTGATTCGCCTGTCATTATTACCTTATTGCTGATTTTCTTGATGATGCTGCTCAGCTTCTACACCTCGATCAGTGGTTTGGTGAAAGCAGAAATGTTCCCTCCGCATGTTCGTGCCTTAGGCGTTGGCTTCTCTTATGCAGTGGGTAATGCCTTATTTGGTGGTTCAGCACCTTCGGTTGCATTACTCTTTAAAGATGCAGGCATTGAAAATATCTTCTTTATTTATGTGATTATCATGCTGACAATCTGCTTCTTCTGTAGTTGGGCATTACCGAAGAAACCAGAATATCTGGAACATGACCACTAAATAAATTCGATTCAAAATACTGAGAAACCACTTTTGTTTAGGCAAGAGTGGTTTTTTTATTTTGGCTTATTCCAAGTAAGGATTTAAATTCACCAACTGTTTAAAACCGCTCTGTACAATCATTGCAGTACGGGATCGGGGCCGTTTATGTGCTTCTTGTTGCGTAAATTCAATCATGATCCGATTAAAATCGAGACGAGGATATTTTTGCTGCAATTGCTGTCTAAACTGTTTTGAAAACTCAAAGCCACGGCTTCCAATCACATCACAGCTAGCAGCTTGTTGTAATAAATGAGCCTCAACACCTTCCTCAAGTCCAACATATGGATTCATATGCATACTGATCACATCAAAAAGCTGATCAGCGCGTCCTTCTTCCCAACCTTGTTGAATTGACCAGTCTTTTGCAGCATAAGCACCTTGTCCAGCAAAACAACGACAATCTGCATGATGCTGATCATATTGTGTCGTCATCCCCAGATCATGTAACAGACAGGAGACAGCTAACAGTTCATGATCACATGGGTGTTGGTGTATTTTGGCAAAGGCACTGGCATAGCACCATGTTCGAAGACAATGATTCTGTAAGGCCTCCGTACTGCAAGATTGCATTTGGTCTAAGGCATGTAGCACATCTGCGCTATCAGGTAATGTGAGATCCGCGATACTCAGCTCATGCTGTTTATCCACCTTGTCACGATGTGCTAAGGCATAGCTTTTAATTGTTTGTTGAATAACAGGAAATAAGCTATGACGGAGTAACGCCAAACGGCCTCTTAACGCTAAATCACCTGAAGTCCGTGTCATCCATATTTGTCGGCCAATTTGCATTGCATTTCTCAAATTAGAGTAATTACTCTAATTTTTAAAGCAAAGAATTCATAATGTCAAAATCTTTAACTTGCTTTGATTCACATGTTCTAAAAAAATAGGTCGTTATTAAAAAAATAATCCTCCACTTCATCACAAAGAACTCGACTATATTTCCTGATTATACGAATAAGAAAATGCTGATAACTTATCCACTTTTCAGATAGTTTTGCACATCATTTAAATTCTATTTTTGCAATAAATTAAACAAATTGTTCATTTATTCATCTTTTCGTGTAGTTTTTCTTCTTAAATTTAAGCTTATTTTAAGATTTTATGCATAATGGACGGCGCTTTATTTTTTATTTTTGGTGTACTTTTAACACTTTTTTTATGGCAAGAGGTTACGGCTTAAGGGAGTAAATAATGCTTACGCTGATAGGTATTCTAATTATTGTAACGATTGTCGCGTTACTCATGTCTGGCAAAACCAGCCCGATCGTCGCAATGTCGATTGTTCCACTTATTGGGGCTTTAATTGCTGGTTTTTCTATTAGCGAGATTTCTGGTTTCTTTGAAGCAGGGCTATTAAAAGTCAGCAAAGTGGCCACTATGTTTTTATTTGCCATTTTGTTTTTCAGTATTTTAAAAGAGTTACATGTTTTTGATCCGATGATCCGAAACATGGTGCGCATGACCCGCGGCAATGTGGTGATTGTTGCGGTGATGACCACCCTGATTGCTGCCGTTGTCCATCTGGATGGTTCTGGCGCAGCAACTTTTCTTATTATTATTCCCGCTTTACTTCCACTCTACCGCAAACTGGGTATGAGTCCTTACTTGATGCTTTTATTGATGGCTGGCAGTATGGGCATCATGAATATGGTGCCATGGGGTGGCCCGCTAGGCCGTGCTTCTGCGGTAACGGGTATTGAAGCTGCTGAACTCTGGCGTAGCCTGATTCCTGTTCAGATCATCGGAGTCGTGGGTATGATGGGCTTTGCGGTGTTAATGGGTTTACGTGAAAAGAAACGTATTCTGGCAGCGCAAGTGTTAGGAACCACACCTTTTGAGCAAGACTGCATGGCAGCTGACATGGCTGAAGATGTACAAGAAGAAGTAAAACCTAAAAAATTCTGGTTTAACATCGGCTTGGTAGTTGTTGCAGTGATCTGTCTGGCTTTTGGTCTGTTCTCAGCGCCCTATGTCTTTATGATTGCATTATCACTGGTGTTATTGGTGAACTTCCCGAAACCAAGAGAACAAATGGCGGTGATTAGTCGTCATGCACCTCAGGCATTAAGCATGGTTGCAATCATTTTTGCTGCGGGTGCTTTCTTGGGAATTCTCTCAGAATCAGGTATGTTGAAGTCCATCGCACTGGATCTGATTCATATTTTACCAAGTACCTGGGTCGGTAGCTTACATATTCTGGTCGGTATATTGGGTGTTCCAATGGACCTGTTTACCAGCACCGATGCTTACTACTTTGCCCTCTTACCAATTGTTCAGGAAGTAACGGCAACGGCTGGTGTAACTGCTGATTCAGTGGTTTATGCCATGGCGATTGGTAATAACGCAGGAACATTTGTCAGCCCATTCTCACCAGCAACATGGCTTGCGATGGGTCTTGCAGGTACAGATATGGGACGCCACTTACGCTACTCGTTTGGCTGGATCTGGCTATTTAGCTTCTTCACCTTAGGTGTTGGTTTCTTGCTAGGCCTCTATTAATCCTTGTGAAAATAAAAAAGCATACTTCGGTATGCTTTTTATTGCCTGAATATTTGAGATTTATTCAGATAAAAGTTGAGGTGATTGCCTAAAGCTGACTTTTTAATAATTCATCCAGCCATTCAATAAAATCCTGAAAATATTTAGGGCGATACTGACGGTCCGTCAACAAAATATTCACTGGTAATTGCAAACTTGGGACTTCGATAAATAAGCGCTGTAATCGTCCTTGTTGTACATAAGGTGCAGCATCAAATTCAGGAATCTGGATAATACCAATCCCTGCTAAGCCAGCCTGAATATAGGCTTCGGTATTTTCAATCAATAAACGATACGGCATTTTTATTCGCTGATCCCGAAATACCAATTCGCTCCATTCCCGATAATGTTTCGCTACATGATAGTCCACAGCGTAATGCTGTTGGAGTTCCTCAAAGCTCTTCGGCTCACCAAATTTGGATAGATAATTCGGTGCTGCTAGCGTCCAGATGTGGGTCTGTGTGATGGGTCGAATCAGTAGATATTCATCCTGCACCTGCCCAACCCGCACCACACAATCGAGTTGCTGCTCAATCAGATTGGAAAAATCATCACTGCCATTGACCAATACTTTGACTTTGGGATAACGCTGATAAAAATGTAGTAAGTGAGGAATCAATAGCTGTGTCGCCAATCGTTTGGGTAAGCCAATACTGATCTTGCCTTCTGCACTACGCACATGAGTTTTAAACCGATTGAGCTCTTTTAATTGCGTCACCAGACGCATCGCTTCCTCATAAAACAGACTCCCCTCATGTGTTAAAGATACTTTGCGCGTAGTTCGATAGAACAATAACACTTCATATTCTTTTTCAAGCGCTTGTATTGCGTAGGTCACATTAGAACGTGGCAACCCCAGTTGCAGTGCAGCTTGTGCAAAAGATTGCTTCTCTGCCACTAAACAAAAGATTTTTAAGCGGTCAATCTTATCCATTTTATTATTCAACTTTGTTGCACAATCAGTTCAATCCTAACAACTATTTCAAATAAAAAAATTCAATTAGCATAATTTTCATACAAAACAAGACGAGGATAAATCAATGTCAAAGCATGCTCTAAAAGAAAAAACCGTATTGATTACAGGCGGTGCCAAAAACTTAGGTGGCTTAATTTCACGTAAATTTGCTGAACAAGGTGCAAACTTACTCATTCATTATAATAGTGCGGCAACGCAAGCGGATGCAGAAGAAACCTTAAAGGCCGTGCAAGCGTTCGGGGCAAAAGCAATTTTGGTGCAAGCAGATTTATCCGATATCCAGAATATTGAAGCACTCTTTGTCAAAGCCAAAGCAGAATTTGGTGGCGTTGATATTGCCATCAATACCGTTGGGCGTGTCCTGAAAAAAGCATATCTGGACACCACGGAACAAGAGTTTGACGGGATGAACGATATTAACAATAAAATTGCTTATTTCTTCATTCAATCCGCAGGTCGTCATCTCAATCCGCACGGAAAAATCTGTACCATTGTGACCAGTTTACTTGCTGCTTATACGGGCCTTTATTCAACTTATGAAGGCTTAAAAGCACCAGTAGAACACTACACCCGAGCTGCATCGAAAGAGTTTGGCGAGCGTGGCATTTCGGTGACTGCGGTTGCACCTGGCCCAATGGATACGCCATTTTTCTATGGTCAGGAAGCACCAGAAGCCGTGGCTTATCATAAGTCTGCGTCAGCCTTAGGTGGACTGACCCAAATTGAAGATATTGAACCTCTGGTTCGTTTTCTGGTGACAGATGGCTGGTGGATTACAGGCCAAACCATTTTCGCAAATGGTGGTTATACCACCCGCTAATTCCAGAAATGAAACGCTTGGGCATTTTATTTAACAGCCCAAGCGTTTAATGCAACCAAAATACCAACCCGTAAAAACAGGCCAGACTCAAGATAATTGTCAGTAAGGTATGCTTCACCTTGTAGGCAATTCCAATGGTAAGCAGCGTCGCCAGAAAATAGGGATTGAGTAAGGTGCTACGAAAAGCGCCATGTTCATCCATAAATACAATCGGCGTTGCAATCGCAGTTAATAAACACGGCGCAGAATACTGTAAAGACTGTTGGAACCATTTCGGTAAACGTAATGGAATATTCGGTTCCAGCAGAATATAACGATTCATGAATACGACGATTGCCAGAATAATCAGAAGAAACCAACTCATGCCGCACGCTCCCGTAGATTCTGTAAGCAAGTTGCGGTCAACATGCCAATCACACCAGCCAGAATCGCTGCACTTTTAATCCCCAGACTTAAGAAAACGACGGTCAGAATCACGGACACCAACACACCGACCAGTGTATTCAGGTTCTTAATAAACGGAATCACGATGGCAATAAAGGTAGCAACAATAGAGAAATCTAAATGATATTGATCCAGATTGGGTACCGAAGCTGCCAACAATACACCACACAGGCTGAACAAGACCCAGCATAGATAAAAACAACTGCCTGCACCCAGCAAGTAATAAATATAGTGCTGCTGTTTTTTAATGCTGACTGCAAAAAGTTCATCGGTCAGTAAAAAGCCCAACATGAGACGATACTTTAAAGGCTGTCTGGAAATATCTTCACGGAGATAGAGTGCATATAGATAATGCTGGGTCGTGATTAAAAAGACAGAGATGATGATCGTTAAAGCAGGTGTCCCAGCCATCACCAAACCTAAAGTCATTAATTGCGCTGCACCTGCAAAGACCAGCGCCGACATCCCCACCGCCTGTAAGGTGGTTAGCCCAGCCTGAATTGCCATAGAACCTGCAAGTAAACCCCACGGTAACACGGCAAAACACAGCGGCAATATTTTGACGACGCCATTAAAAAATGCCCGCGTTACGGTCATGGGTGTGTCATCAGTTACGCTGTCAGTTAACATCAAAATCACAATCGTTGATCAAAGACGGTATGACTATGCCAAAATTTGATTTAGGAGAATTGTATAAAATTGCTGTTTTATTTGAGATAGGCAATATAACCGCCGGGGGTGATGCCAAAGGTCTGACGGAAATGACGACTAAAATGACTTTGATCAGAGAAACCACATTGCTGTGATACCTCAGATAAATTCAGTCCTTGTCTTAATAATTTTTGAGACTTCTGCAAACGCGCCTGTACCAACCATGCATGCGGTGACAATCCGACATGCTTTTTAAATTGTCTCAAGAAATGCCACTGGCTCAGATTGGCCATTTCTGCCAGCTCAGCCAAGGAAAACTCTTGCTCAGGCATACTTGCCATCAGTTCTTTAATATTGAGGATTCGTTGCTTGGCATTGCTCAAGTCGGTCACATGCGGTTTGACCTGACTGTATTTGGACACTAGCCATGCAATCGTAGACAAGAATAAGGTCTGTTTTAATAAAGTATTATTCGGTTGTTCAAGTAAATCAAATAATATGCGGAATTGTTGAGCCAAACCTTCATCATGCAGGACAGCTTCACGAAACCACGGCGCAGTGCCATGAACAGTGGTCAGATCTCGAGTAAGTTCATTAAACACTTCAGGCGTCGGATAAATCGCACGATAACGCCAACCCGTGTCTACAGCCGAAGATCCTGTATGGACTTCATCGGCATTGACCAGAATAATATCGCCCTGGGGTGCCACATGATTGCCACCTGTACGATAAAAGCGTTGTGCACCCTCTTCAATCACACCAATACAAAATCCTTCATGAACATGTCGTGAAAACTCCTGCTGATAGTAACTTGCTTTCAGCATTTCCAGACCACCCAGTTCCTCCAGGTGTAAATAATCAACTTGTTCCCGAGGTCTACGCGACATCACGACCTCCTTTGAATTTTTTGCATCATGTCAGGTTAGCGCGATTGCATGAAATTTATAGAATAAAATTGCTGTTTATTCGGGCTATTCTACGCCTAAGACAGAACTACGTAAGACTTTATTCTCCTTTTCACTCGATAAAATTCCAATTCAAGAGACAAAAAAAATAGATCTATCACAGCGCAAATAAAAAAGCGCCTCATAACAGGCGCTTTTTTAGCTTTAAAGATCAACTATCCAGAAACTCGACATGTCCTGTTTTAACATCATAAATTGCCCCGACAATTGCAATTTCACCTCGCTCCAGCATCTCTCTCAATACTGGACTATGGGTAATGATGTATTGAATATTGTAGTGGACATTCATCGCCGTCACCTGATTGATAAAGGCCTTACTCAAATCACGTGGCTGCATGATGTCATAGACACTGTCGACCGAATGCATCAGCGGTCCCAGTACATACTGGATATGCGGCATCTCTGGGACATCGGCAACCTGTTTATGCTGCAAACGTAATTGGCAAGCACTGGTGACAGCACCACAATCGGTATGGCCCAAAACCAGAATCACCTTTGAACCTTTGGCCTGACAGGCAAACTCAAGCGAACCCAGTACTTTTTGCCCCGCAATATTCCCAGCAATTCTTAAACTGAATAAATCGCCAATCCCGACGTCGAAAATCATCTCGGTCGGGGCACGCGAGTCCATACAGCCCAGTACCGCTGCAATCGGGTGCTGTCCTTCATCCGCAGTCACTCGGATCTGGCGATAAATATCCCGTTGCAGACGTTCATTTTTCACAAAACGTTCATTTCCCTCTTTGAGTAATGTAATGACTTCTTGCGGGCTTAACTTACGTTGCAGTTCTCGGGTACTGATATAAATATCCAGTGCTGCCTCATCGACATCCTGATAATGTTGCTTAAATCCGATGAGCTTTAGATCAATCTGGCGTTTACTGGCAGTTTCATTCTGATAGTCCTGAATCACTTGATAAATATCTGGATCAATCGAATCACACTGGGTTGCATCAATAATTAACTGTTGATGTTTATGCACATGTTCCAAGGCTGAGATCAATGCCGAACGGTTTAGAAAGGTCACTTGTGAAGGCAGTTCAATGCGGGTCACGATGCCGTGCAAATGCTTTTCTTTATAGACCCGTACGCCTTTATTAAAATTACCATAGAGAATGAAACCGCTACTGGTCAGCAAACCGATTACGATGCCAGTCAACAAATCTGTCAGTAAAATTGCAACCAGCGTAATAATAAAAGGTAAGAACTGTTTCCAGCCTTTCTGATATAACTGCTTAAATAATTTTGGATGAGTAAGCTTAAAACCCGTCAAAATCAAAATAGCGGCCAGCGCAGATAGCGGAATCATGTTCATCAATGGCACAAAGAACAAGACCGCCAATAACAAAAGTACCCCATGAATGATGGTAGAACATTTACTGCGTGCGCCTGTATTGGCATTGACCGAGCTGCGTACAATCACCGATGTCACTGGCATTCCACCAATCAAACCCGACACAATATTGCCCGCCCCTTGTGCCCACAACTCACGATTGGGTGGAGACGATCTTTTTTGTGAATCCAGTTTATCTGCCGCTTCCAGATTCAATAATGTTTCTAATGAAGCCACGATGGCTAAAGTGACCGCACCAGTGTAAATCAATGGCTCAGCCAGATAAGTAAAGTCAGGGAAAACCAGCACCTCTTGAGGCGCCTCTAAGATATTAGGCAATTGGATCAGGTTATCGGTTTGCACCGCCCACGGCGAACCAATATGAATTAAAATAAAATTTAAACCAGCAGCCAGTACAACAGCAATCAAGGCAGATGGTAGAGCCAGTTTTTTCAATGGACTGCTATCCCAAGCCAGAATCAGAAATAAGCTCAGTAGGCCAATTAAGGCAGCGCCCAGATCAAAATGCTGAACCAAGGCACTCGGTGTACTGGTCCATAACATATCCCAAGAAAAGTTGGATAAACCGAATAAATAAGGCAATTGAGTTACTATCAGAATTGCGCCAATTGCAGCCAGTAATCCCAAGATCACATTATTGGGAATAAAATTCGCAAAGAAGCCCAATTTAAAGAGCCCAAATAAAATCTGTAAAATCCCGGCAAAGACGATACACAATAAAAAAGCGGCATAATTGCCGCCTAATTGATCCAGTTGTACCAGAATGACCGCAGTCAGTCCTGCTGCCGGACCTGAAACGCTGATGTGAGAGCCACTCAGCAGCCCGACGATAATGCCGCCAACAATTCCAGCAATAATGCCTGAAATAATGGGCGCTCCAGAAGCTAAAGCAATACCTAGACATAAAGGCAAGGCCACGAGAAAAACGACAACGCCGGAAAGGAGGTCATTTAAATGGAATCTATTTTTCAGTGTTAAACTTGTCATAAGGCAACCATTTATAATAAAAAATAATTAATTTTTACTGCCTGAAAGTGTTTTCCCGACTTCAAGGCTTGCATGATATTGTCCGACAAAGTGCAAGTTTTAAAGTTTGGTTACGTTATAACGTTGTATATTTATTTATCGATTTAAACCTATTTTTGTTGATCTTAAGATTCACCTCATCTTGGATTTCAACAGACTTTAAATCTACAGTGCATTAAATGAATCACAGCAATAAAAAAACCTCCCGAAGGAGGTTTTTTTAGGAATTATAAATTTACTTAGAACCTTTAATCCCAGCTTGTAATAACAATGCACCTAAACCACCAATTTTTTGCTCTTGAGGTTTATCAGATTTCGGCTTGTTATGTTGTGGGCGCTTAAAGTCACCTTCTTTGCGTGGTGGACGTTGACCCTGTGGCTTACGCTCAGTACGCTCTTGCGGAGCACGTTGTGGACGCGCTGCTTTCGCTGGCGCAGAACCTTCTGCACGCATACTTAAGTTAACACGATTACGTTCTACGTCAACCTGCATCACACGTACTTGTACGATTTGACCTGGTTTGACCACTTTATGTGGATCAGATACAAATTCATTAGCAAGTTCAGAGATATGGACTAAACCATCTTGGTGTACACCCACATCAACAAAGGCACCGAAGTTGGTCACATTGGTTACCACACCTTCAAGCTGCATGCCTTCAGTCAGTTGAGCAACCTCAGTAATGTCTTCACGGAACTTCGCAGTACGGAACTCTGGACGTGGGTCACGGCCTGGTTTTTCCAATTCAGCTAAAACGTCCTGAATAGTCGGCAAACCAAATTTGTCATCGACAAACTCATCTGCCTTCACTTGGCGAATGATTTCAGTGTTACCAATAATATCTTTTACCGTAGTTGCTTTTGCCGCAACAATTTTTTCCACCAAGCCATAACTTTCAGGGTGAACAGCAGATGCATCCAATGGCTCTGAACCATTTTGAACACGTAAGAAACCTGCTGATTGTTCAAAAGTACGTTCGCCTAAACGTGGTACTTTTTTCAATGCCTGACGGTTATCAAAGCGACCGTTTTCTTTACGGTATTCCACGATTTGCTGAGCAATCGATTTATTCAGACCTGCAATATAAGCAAGAATTGCAGGAGAAGCCGTATTCACATCTACACCAACAGCGTTCACACAGTCTTCAACCACTGCATCCAGTGTTTTTGCCAAACCAGTCTGATTCACGTCATGTTGATATTGACCTACACCAATTGATTTTGGATCAATTTTAACGAGTTCAGCCAATGGATCTTGCAAACGGCGTGCAATTGAAACTGCACCACGAATCGACACATCAAGTTCTGGAAGCTCTTGTGAAGCCAGCTCACTTGCAGAATAAACTGATGCACCCGCTTCACTTACGGTAATACGCGTCAATTTCAAATCTGCATTGGCTGCCATCATTTCTGCAACCAAAGCTTCGGTTTCACGACTTGCAGTTCCGTTACCAATCGCAATAAGTTCCACGTGGAACTCTCGGCATAAACGCGCAAGTTCTGCAAGCGAACCTTCTTTATCTTCTTTTGGTGCAAATGGGTAAATAGTGCTATGCGCCAGTACATCCCCTGCATCACTCACGACAGCAAGTTTCACGCCAGTACGGATACCAGGATCTACACCTAAAGTCGTGCGGCTACCTGCAGGTGCAGAAAGTAATAAATGACGTAAGTTTTCAGCGAAGACATCCATCGCTTCTGCTTCAGCAGCTAAACGCTTATCTGTTAATAATGAATGTTCAATTTGCGGACGGATTTTACCCAACCAGAATAATTTAGCGGTTTGCTTTAAATAATCCTGACGGCTTTGTGGTTGAAGCTGCTCAAGATTATATTCTGTCTCAATACGTGCCAATGGTGCATCATCTTCACCATCCACTTTCAAGCCCAGTACATTTTCCTGACGGCCACGTAACATCGCCAATAAACGATGTGAAGGCACTTTATTGAGATTTTCAGAAAATTCAAAATAATCACGGAATTTCTTGCCCACTTCTTTTTTCTCATCAGAAGCGACTGCACTTTTCAACACTGCAGTTTTAGCAAAAGTTTGTTTTAATTCAGTGGTTAAGGCAATATTTTGTGCCCAGTCATCAATCAGGATATGCTGGATTGCATCGAGCTGACTTTCAGTATCTGGATAGTCTTCATGACTAAAACCAGCCAAAGCTTCAGCAGGATCAATTTGATCTGCAAGAATTTTTTCAGCAATTGGCCCTAAACCAGCTTCTTTTGCTTTAAATGATTTGCTGGTGCGTTTTGGACGATAAGGTGCATAAATTTCTTCTAATGCATTTTTCGTTTCAGCCGCATTTACACGTGCTAATAAATCATCGCTTAATTTATCTTGTTCTTGTAAAGATTGAATTACCTTCTCACGACGCTCGTATAAATCACGTAAATAAGTTAAACGTGTATCGAGTTGACGTAATTGCGTATCGTCTAAGCCTTGCGTGACTTCTTTACGGTAACGTGCAATAAAAGGAACGCTAGCACCTTCATCAATTAAACGAATAGCAGCTTCTACTTGGTTTGGACGTACGGCAAGTTCATTTGCCAACTGCTGAACTAAGTCAGTCATCGTGATTGATTCCACAAGGGTTAAGTCTAAAAGCAATGATTATAAAGTTCATGGCTATAAAATCCACCATTGTTTTTTTGAATATTGTGTTTTAGCTGTGTATAAATTTTAAACATAGCGCTTTATTTCGTCATTATGGACAGGGTTTTTAACAAAATCAGCCCCCTTATCTTTTATGCAAATCGCCGAATGTTTCCAAAACAAGCTGTTTTTTCTGCCTAAATATTGAAAAATAGGTTGATTGTCATGATTTTGCCTGTATATATTTGGTATCTATCTCTTGATTTTATTGGCAATATTTGTTGCTTTATAACATAGCCAAAACTGTGCAATGAATCGTATACTCGAAGGTCTATAGATATTTCACACTCGCATTGCATAAAGACGATGACAATAAACGATAAAGGAGCACAATCATGAGTTTAGTTGTACCTGCTGAATCGACGGAAACCGTACACCATGAGACAGACCGGGTCGAACGCATTTTAGTGGTTGATGACGATGTGCGCTTGCGTACGCTTTTACAACGTTTCCTCGAAGACAAAGGTTTCGTCGTAAAAACTGCTCATGATGCGACACAAATGGATCGTTTACTACAACGTGAACTATTCTCTCTAATCGTGCTTGATTTTATGCTCCCTGTAGAAGATGGTTTAAGTATTTGTCGTCGCTTACGTCAGTCTAATATTGACACGCCAATTATTATGCTTACCGCACGCGGTAGCGATTCTGACCGTATTGCAGGTCTTGAAGCGGGTGCAGACGATTACCTGCCAAAACCGTTTAACCCAAATGAGTTACTTGCCCGTATCCGTGCGGTATTACGTCGCCAAGTGCGTGAAGTACCTGGTGCACCAAGTCAGCAAGTTGAAGTGGTTAGCTTTGGCCCTTGGTCACTCGACTTGTCTACACGTACCTTGACCCGTGAAGGTCAGGTAGTGACGTTGACCACAGGTGAGTTTGCGGTATTGAAAGCCCTCGTTCAGCACCCTCGTGAGCCGTTAACACGTGACAAATTGATGAATCTAGCGCGTGGCCGTGAATGGGGTGCAATGGAGCGTTCAATCGATGTTCAAGTTTCGCGTTTACGTCGTTTAATTGAAGATAACCCTGCTCGCGCACGTTACATCCAGACCGTTTGGGGTGTGGGTTACGTTTTTGTTCCAGATGGCGCAGAGTAAGTTCAGGAAATTAAACGTTGAAACTTGAACCAATTGATCCACAAGAATTTACCGAGTTCGCGGCTTATTCCGAAAGGCCCCGAACCAAATGGGAACGTTTTTTAGATAAAATTAAACCGCGTTCTGCTGCCATGCGCACCACCATTCTGGTCTTGTTCATGGTGTTTTTTAGCCTGTTTATGTCCTTGTGGTTCTTTTGGCGAACGCTTTATCTTCCTGAATTACAGCAACACGCACGCTATCTCGCAATTGAACTGGAACTGGTCAACAATCCAGATATCCGTATTTTGCATCGTGATAGCGAAGTGGATGTCGATACATGGTTAAAAAATCGTATCGGCATTGAATATGTAACTGATCCCAAAGAATTTCCCAAAGTTGAAGATAAATTCCTAGCAGAACTGTTTACCAATCAAATTGAAGAAAAACTGGCGAAAGAGCTCGGCGTTAAAGACGTCACTGTTTATTTTAAATTTAAACCCATTCCACGGATCTGGATTCAAACGCCAGAAATGGATGGTAACTGGGTCAGAGAACCTTTAAAAACCTATACCAACTATAGTGTTGAGCTGATTGCTGGCTGGTTATTTGGTGTCCCGATTGTCTCATCTATCATTATTTTAATTCTGGTTCGCCAAATGAATCGACCTTTACGTCGATTGCAAAATACCGCGAATAATTATAGTAAAACAGGGAAAGCCCCCTACCTCGATACTAATCATGGTCCGCTTGAGATCCGTCAGGTCAATCAGGCCTTTAACCATATGGTGTATACGCTGGAGCAAACCGAGCGTGATCGCCAAATCATGCTGGCGGGTATTTCGCACGATTTACGCACACCATTAACACGTATTCGCTTAACGGCTGAAATGCTACCTGATGAGTTTTTCCGTGAAGGTCTGATCTATGACGTGGATGATATGGACGCGATTCTGAATCAGTTCATTTCCTATATGCGTGATGGTTCCGATGAAGAACTCACAGAAACTAATCTGAATAGTCTGTTGCAAGAGCTGGTAGTACAATTCAAGCCACTGGATATTCGTTTTGAAGCACAAGAACTGCCGATCATTGCTGCCCGTAGTTTGTCTCTGAAACGCCTGATTGCCAATCTGATCAATAATGCCAAGCGTTATGGCGCAGAACCGATTGAACTGTCTGCCAGTCATGTCGATGATCATATCCTGATTACCGTCGCCGATCATGGTGAAGGTATTCCACCTGATCAGGTCGAAGAACTGATGCAGCCTTTTGTCCGCGGTAATTCTGCACGCACCATTCAAGGTAGCGGACTTGGACTGGCAATTGTGAAACGTATTGTCGACATCCATCAAGGCCAGATCAATATTCGTAATCGTGAACAAGGTGGCTTGGAAGTGGTGATTTCGCTCCCTATTCCAACGGCTGCACCAGCAACCGAATCACCGAATAATGCCATTGATAAGATCAAGCAGACTCTTACAGGGCATTTCTAAACCAAAATGCTGAATCAATCGCATAAATTCTGTTGATTTAGACTAAAGTCGCCTATTTAATCACCACAAAATCGGCGACTTTCTATCCATTCGATACACTTGTTACAACTTGATTTATTCACCCCACATTTATCTTTTTTCTTCTAAATTCAAGCAACTATCTCGTATCTAAAAATCAGGCTGAAACATAAGTGCATAAAGCGTATGCAGCTGTATTAGACCTTAGCCTTATTTCAATTCACTTTTCATGTTTTAGCGCTAAAATCCATACCCAATGAAAAGCAAAATTGAGAATGGATGATGTCTTTAAGTCGTATTCGCCTTGCAGCTCTACACGACAAAGTGATGAGTGCAGAACAGGCTGCCAGCTTTATTAAAAATGATATGACGGTAGGTATGAGCGGTTTTACCCGTGCAGGTGAGGCAAAAGCTGTTCCTCAGGCATTGGTTGAACAAGCCAAGAAAAGTCCGTTAAAAATCACGTTAATTACTGGTGCAAGCCTCGGCAATGACTTAGACAAGCAATTGACGGAAGCAGGTGTACTTGCTCGTCGTATGCCATTTCAGGTCGACAATACTTTACGTCGTGCCATCAACAACGGCGAAGTGATGTTTATTGACCAGCATTTATCTGAAACCGTTGAGCAAATGCGTAACCAGCAACTCAAACGTCCAGATGTAGCGGTGATTGAAGCGGTTGCGATCACAGAAGAAGGTCATATTGTCCCAACCACTTCTGTAGGGAACTCTGCGAGCTTTGCGATTTTTGCAGAAAAAGTGATTGTTGAAATCAATACATCTCTTAGCGAAAACTTCGAAGGTCTGCACGATATTTATATCCCGACTTACCGTCCAACACGTACCCCACTCCCATTAACAAAAGTGGATGACCGTATTGGCTCAACTGCAATTCCAATCGATCCAGCGAAAATCGTCGGTATTGTGTTGAATGACACCGCAGATTCTCCATCTACCGTGACCCCGCCTGATGCTGAAACTCAAGGTATTGCGAATCACTTAATTAAATTCTTTGAAAAAGAAGTGGCTGAAAGCCGTTTAGCGAAGAACTTAGGTCCATTACAAGCAGGGATTGGTTCAATTGCCAATGCCGTTTTAACGGGTCTTAAAGATTCAAACTTTGAAGATCTGGTAATGTATTCAGAAGTACTACAAGACTGTACCTTTGAATTGATTGATGCAGGCAAAATGAAGTTCGCTTCAGGCAGCTCAATTACTTTATCAGCACAATGTGGCGAACGTGTTTTTGGCAATCTTGAAAAATACAAAGACAAGCTGGTGTTACGTCCACAAGAAATTTCCAACCATCCTGAAATCGTACGTCGCTTAGGGATTATCGGGATTAATACTGCGCTTGAGTTTGATATTTACGGTAACGTGAACTCAACGCATGTCTGTGGTACCAAAATGATGAATGGTATCGGCGGTTCAGGTGACTTTGCCCGTAATGCTCACCTTGCGATCTTCGTAACCAAATCCATTGCCAAAGGTGGCGATATTTCATCGATCGTGCCAATGGTCAGCCATGTCGACCATAATGAACATGATGTTGATATTCTGGTCACCGAAGTGGGTCTAGCTGATTTACGCGGCTTGGCACCACGTGAACGTGCGCGTGTGATTATCGACAACTGTGTACACCCACTTTATCAAGGTGCACTCAACGATTACTTTGACCGTGCTTGCGAACGTGGCGGCCATACGCCACATATTCTGCGTGAAGCATTGTCTTGGCATGCCAACTTTGAAGAGACAGGTCATATGTTAGCACCTGTAGATATTGCTAAATCAGCTTAATATCTCCTTGGTTCTTCATCAAAAAGCATGCTTCGGCATGCTTTTTTTATTATCAGCCTTTTAAATACTTTGCCGCCCCACTCTCAGCAGAATAGGAAAAGTGACCTGCATCGGTTGCTGGATCAGCACGATATCCTGTAAATCTGCTAAAGCACTGACTCGCATTTGATCTTGGTAATGTTTTATCGCAGACCAAGTATTGAGATAATCCCACAACTGCTGTCCTGTCCAACATAGTTCAATCTGAAACTGTGGCATTGGAAGTTCCTCAAAAGGAAATGGAATCGTTTGATAATGCTCATCAATATAGCGCCGCTCTGCATCCCAGAAGCCGTGTAAGGTCTGAGAATAAAGTTGTCGTATCCGATCATTCAAAAGCGCGTCATCAAGCGCTAACAAGCCATAACCAATCACTGCAATCACACCATCTGGTTTGAGCGTGCGCTTCACTTGTGCGTAGAATTTTTCAAAGTCAAACCAGTGAATCGCCTGCGCAACGGTAATCAAGTCAAAATGATGATCTGGAAAAGTGCACTGCTCCGCAGCTTGCTGTAAATAGCTGACATTACTCAAAGCCGGCGCCTGATCGAGCTGGTTCTGGCTTAAATCAGTTGCGATCACCTGTTGAAAATACGGCGTAATCAGCCGCGTTAATTGTCCTGAACCTGCACCACAGTCCCATGCGCAATCAAAACCTTTAAGCTGCTTAATTAAGCTATCTATGAGCGATTGTGGATAAGTTGGTCGCGCCTGTTGATAAAGTTCACTTTGCGCCGAAAACAGATCTTTCATGCGATGTTATTCTTCAATTCTTCTACTTAACCTCAATATAGCAAAATATTGAAGCAATAAAAAAAGCCTCAAACTTTCGTTTGAGGCTTTTTGAATATGGTGGCGAGACCCAGGA
>NZ_LZPJ01000072.1:0-52072 GCF_001729365.1 Acinetobacter sp. YK3 | reverse complement strand
GTCAAAACGGTCAATGATATTTATATGACTTAAGAATGATAATTTGCAGCAATTTTTACACTGTGACGATTTATTGAATAAAACCAAGTGAAAAGTTACGTAAAAAAGACGCCAATATTTTATTGGTGTAAATAAAAAATTGAATATTACAAATAAGCGGAATGAATATGGATAACGTCGCTCAGCTAGAAACTGACACTAATTTCCAAAGTCGAAAAAAAATAACATGGGCTGTTTTTAGTGCGCTTCTGTTATTACTCATTATCGGCATTATATATTATTTTTTTGTATATCGATATTATCAGTCTACCGATAATGCCTATGTTCAAGCTGATGTCACTTGGGTAATGCCAAAAATATCTGGTGAAGTGATTGAATTGATCATTAAGGATAATCAGGTGGTTAAAAAAGGCGAGACCTTGGCGATACTGGATCATCGTGATTATCAAGCTCGTTATGATCAAGCCCGTTCAGTCGTAACCTTAAAACAGGCAGCGCTTGGGGTGCAGCAGCAAAATGAAAAATCAGCAAAGTCATCTATTAGTGAAGCAAATAGTGGTGTTGTTGCAGCGCAAGCTGACTTATCCCGCTTGAAAAAAGATTTTGAACGTTACCAAGATTTGTTAAAAGATGGAGTGATTACCCGCCAAAATTTTGAAGGTGTCCAGTCCCAGTATTTAACCGCACAGGCACAACTGAGCAAGGCCCAAGCCGCTGTCAATGCAGCCGAAGCGCAACTTGGTAGCTTACAGGCAAGTAGAGCGCAAATTTTGGCAGATATTCAAAATGCCAATGCGAGTCTGGATCTTTATCAGATTGATCTTGCTTCATCAAAAGTGATTAGTCCCGTGTCGGGCAAAGTTGGCAGTCTTGCAATCCAGAAGGGATCACGGGTCTCGCCACAAACGCGCTTAATGGCAATCATTCCTGAAAAAAGCTTATATGTGCAGGCCAATTTCAAAGAAACTCAAATTGAAAAAATGCATATTGGCCAGCAAGTTAAATTAAAAATAGATGCATATCCAAGCCTGACCTATACTGGGAAAATCGAAAGCTTTTCTCCAGCATCCGGGGCGACTTTTTCACTCATGCCACCTGACAATGCGACGGGGAATTTTAACAAAGTTGTACAACGTATTCCTGTTCGCATCACCATAGATTCAAGCCCGCATATTGATCTCATTAAACCGGGAATGTCGGTCAGCGCGACCGTTGATCTCAGAACTTAATCATAAAGTCTTAGGTGTAAGTGATGAATCAGTCTGTCGAAAGTGAATGGAAATTCCCCCGAAAAACCGCATGGGCAATTTTCGCTGCCATGATTTTTGGCAACTTTATGGCGATCCTTGATATTCAGATCGTAGCGAGTTCTTTAAATGAAGTTCAAGCAGGTATGAGTGCAAGCCGTTATGAAGTGACTTGGGTACAAACGGTTTATTTGATTGCAGAAATTATCGCGATTCCAATGTCTAGCATTGTATCGCGTGTGCTTTCTACACGTGTCTATTACACCATTTGTGCGGTTGGATTTACCATCAGTTCCTTGCTTTGCGCGTTGGCATGGAATCTGGAAAGTTTACTGGTTTTCCGTGGCATTCAGGGCTTTATGGGCGGAGGCATGATTCCGACCTCAATGACAGCACTCTATCTACTTTTCCCTGAAGCAAAACGTTCATTACCGTTAGTGACCTTCGGGATGGTTAGCACATTAGGCCCAGCGATTGGCCCAACTATTGGTGGCTGGTTAACCAATAATTTCTCATGGCACTGGATGTTCCTGATCAATATCATTCCGGGAATTATTATTGCCACTGTGATTTACTCAGGGCCAAATATTGACCGTGCTAATTATTCACTGATTAAAACTATGGACTGGCTGAGCCTGATTGGTATGGCGATGTTCTTGGGTGGGCTGGAATATTTCCTTGATGAAGGCGCACGGCATGACTGGCTTGCAGATTCGGGTGTTCGTATTGCCTTTATGATCTGTCTGATCGGTGGCATGATTTTCTTCACTCGAAGCTTTACTCAGCCTAAGCCTTTACTTGATCTGAGCGTATTCAAAAACAAGAACTTCACCCTGAGTGCAATTACGACCTTTGTCATCGGCATGGCGCTGTATGGCTTGGGCTATATGATTCCTGTTTTTCTTGGACAGGTTCGGGAGATGAACAGTAGCCAGATTGGTCACATTATGATGGTGACTGGCGTGGTGATGTTCTTTTTTGCGCCGTTCCTTGCTTGGCTGATTCCTAATTTTGACACTCGTAAAACCGTATTCGTTGGCATGATTCTGGCGGGGTTCGGGGTATGGCTAAATTCACATCTCAGTATCCACAGTGATTATGACTTTATGTTCTGGCCACAAATTTATCGTGGTATCGGCCTGATGATTTGTCTGATTGTGGTTTCACATTTAGCCATGAGCACATTACCGCTTAGTAAAGTGGCTGATGCCAGCGGTATTTATAACCTGATGCGCAATATTGGTGGAGCAGTTGGCTTGGCATTGATCAATTCCTCACTGGACTGGCTGACAGCGCTACATGTGACTCAAATTAATCAATATATGACACCACAGAACTGGATCTTTGTCGAAAGACTGGATCAGTTGACAGCGCAATATCAGGAGGTTGGTTCAAATGCACAGCAAATTGCGCTGAGCGTGATTTACCGTGACATTCATTATCAGGCGCTTACATCAAGTTTCAATGATTTATTACGTATGCTCGCAATCATTATGTTTGTGACGGCTTTTTTAACCATATTTATGGATCGGGGGAAAAAGATGGATATGTAGATATTTTAAATAGAGGGTAATTTCAAAAATGAAAAAACAATAGGGCTTATATAAAACATATCCCGTTATAAGAAAAGAATATTTATATAAGTATTTTTAATACCTCTATGTGAGGTAGGGGTACTCGTGTATCTAGATTTAGAAGGTTAAAGTATTATGATTAATACAACATATAAACTAATTTCAAAATTTAACCAGAAAGAACGTACCTATGGTCAGTATTTTGAAAAAGAGCAAATCGATATTGATCGATTAAAAGTGATGTACTCTATTTATGAACAATATTATGAAAACACCAGATTTTCTATATTTGCAGAGGATTTTAAAAAGAAAAGTGGTGTTATTCTGGTTTTTAATTCACAAACCGATGAAATCGTGGGTTTCTCTACAGTCGTTGTGCAACATTTCTATTTAAATGGCAAAGACTATACCGTTTTATTTAGCGGTGATACTGTGATTTTAAGAGAGTTTTGGGGGACGCGTTCGCTGCAAAGTACCATGCTCAAACTGATGATCAAGTTAAGAATCAGATATCCATTTAATGAGCTGTACTGGTTGCTGATTTCTAAGGGTTATAAAACCTATTTATTACTTGCCAATAATTATTATGTGTACTACCCAAATATCAAAGATGAAAATCAGCATCTCTCCTCAGTCATTGAGCACTACTGTGAAAACTTCTTTGGCGAATATTATGATAAAGAAGCGGGATTACTAAATTTTGGTGAGGATTATCAACCATTAAAAGGTGAAATTGCACCGATTACAGCTGAAATGAGAGAAAAGAATCCTAATATTCATTTCTTCGAGCAGAAAAATCCAACCTGGAGCATTGGCACTGAACTCCCATGTATTGGACGTATGGGCTGGAAAGATATTGCCCGTTTTCCAGTGAAGCTCATGAGAAAGCCAGTCAGCAAAGGCAAATGTGAGGCGATTTTAACGACTAAAACCAACCGTAGAGAGGCCATCCAATGAAACCGAATGAATGGCTGACAACAGGCTCGCATCTTATTCTAAAACGATGGTGCAATGCATCTGATCGTAATTTTAAAAAACAGTTTAATGCATTAGAAGCAACACAACGTCAAATTTTGCATTCGATTTTACAGACCTCAAGCTTTGCAAAAGATAAAAAAGTTCAAAACTATGAGCAGTTTATAAAATCATTTTCGGCCACGCGTTACAGCGCTTGGCGAGAAGAAATTCAACGCTATCGTGAGCAAAAGTTGACGCTTTCCAGCAGCAAGCTGGTGCGTTTTCAACCGACCAGTGGTTCAAGCGAACAGATCAAATTTATTCCTTATACCAAATTGTTTTTAGATGAACTTGATCATGCGATTGCGCCGTGGTTAGCCAGTATGTATCGCAAGTGTCCTCAACTCAACTCGGGCACACATTACTGGTCAGTGTCATGGTTGCCTGAAAGTCAGCGAGAGGTTTTAAAAGATAAAAACTTAAATGACGACAGTGCATTATTGGGAATGGGCAAACGGATCTTATCGAAGTTTACCCAAGCCGTTCCAAGTAATGTGGCTTTTGCCGCGAATGCCGATGATGCATTATTTGCGACGATCTGTTATCTGGTTGCAAACCGAAATCTGGCGATGATCTCTGTCTGGAGTCCAACTTTTGCATTGCAGCTCTTAGATCGTTTAGAGGCAATGCAACAAGAAGTCATTGAGGTACTTGAAAGTGGTTTATGGGGAAATCGCCAAATTTCACTGAAAGAAGTCACAGCGCCGTATAGTCCCGAAAGTGCTCAGGCTTTAATTAGCAGTTCTAATGGTGAGCAGATTAATTTCAAAAAACTCTGGCCAAAATTAAGTCTGGTGTCCAGTTGGGATACCGCTGGTTCCAAAGCTTGGGCCGAGAAATTGCAACAGCGCCTTCCATCAGTGCAATTTGAAGGCAAAGGTCTGTGGGCGACTGAAGGTGTGGTGACCATTCCATATAACGATCAATATCCGCTTGCTTATCAGAGTCATTTTTATGAGTTTGAGTATCTTGAAGGTGAGAAGCAGGGCCAGATTATCCCGTCATGGGAACTCAAAGCTGGTGATGTGGTGAGCCCGATTATCACTTCGGGCAATGGTCTACTCCGTTATTGTCTCGATGATTGTTTGCGTGTCACAGGTTTTCTGCAACAAATCCCTTGTTTCGAGTTTCAGGGACGTCGTTTTGGCGTTGATCTGGTGGGAGAGAAACTTGCACCTGAAACGGCGCGACAACTGCTTTCACAGCTCAATGAAACCGAATCTAAAGCAATCTCTTTACTTGCCATAGATACAGAACAGCAGGTTAAACCTTTTTATTGTGTCCTGTTTGAAGGAGAAATTCATCACAGTATTAACGATGAATATATCGATCGTATCTTGCGTCAGAACTTCCATTATGAACTTGCACGTAATCTCGGTCAGTTAGATCAGCCGCAGATTCGTCAAGCCCATAATGGTTGGAATGCTTATAAGAAACTGGTCATGTTTGACGGCATTATTGAAGGCAATATCAAGCCTGAACCATTAAAGAAAATTACCCTGAATAGTTTGGAACAACTATGAAGAAAGGGATGATGCAATTTAATAATCAGCTTTTTAAGTCCACGCATATTGCACTATGCGTGGGGATATTCTTCGTTTCAAATAACGTGACTGCGATGACTTTAGATGAGGCATTGTCAGCAAGCTTACGACATGAAAGTCAACTCGAAGTAAGTCGCTTAAGTGTGAATCAATCTACAGCAATGCTTGAGCAGGCCAAACAGCGAGACGGTTTAAAAGTCAATCTGGTCGGGCAATTGGATTATGAGCGGGTTGAAACACCTGCTCAGGTCATGTTTCCAACTGAAGGCAACCGTAAGGGCCGAAGTCTGCAATTACAACTGGATTATCCCGTTTACACCTCTGGTCGACACCGTTTAGGGGTTGATGTGGCGAAAAACCAATTATCTGCACAAGCGCAGGGTTTATCGGACCAAAGATCGGAAACCATTCTGAATACGGTCATGGTCTATACCGATGTATTAAAAAAGAAAGCGATTTTAGAGTTGCGGAAAAAGACTATGTCTAATCTGCAACGCTCGCTTTATGAATCACAACGACGTTTTGATGTGGGCATGATTACCCGCGCAGATCTGGCACAGGTTTTGGCTCAAGTGGCTCAAGGACAAGCCGATATTACACAGGCGCAATCCAATCTCACCGTGAGTGAAGCACAGTTTTATCAAATCACGGGTGTCACGCCTGAAAATCTTATGGCAATTAAACATCTTCCCGTCATTTCTAATCAACTGGATGAAATCTTGGCAAAAACTAATCATCATCCTGCTTTGATGCGCGCGAAATACGAGAAGCAAGCTGCCGAGAAACAATATGCTTTAACCAAACGGGAACTCTGGCCTACAGTCATGTTGACCAGCCGTGCGGGCAAGCAGCATGAAGCCAGTTATATCGGTTCTGAAAGTAACAATTACATGGTGGGTGTACAACTGAATGTGCCTTTGTTTGATGATGGTTTGAATCGGGCCAATACGCGAAAAGCACAGGCAGATGTCGACTTAGCCAACCAGAAAATCCGAACGCTTGAGCTTGATCTGAATCAGCGCGCACGGACGACATACGCACAATTGCAAACCATTCGACAAAATAAAGAGGCACTTCAAAATGCTATAGATGCGGCGTCGATTGCCTTTGTTTATACCCGAAAAGAGTTTGAGTTAGGTACCAAAACAACCTTTGATTTGCTCAATACCGAACAAAAATTATTGGATGTACAAACCCAAAAAACTGTTAATGAACAGGATGAAGTTGTTTTTGTCTATCAACTTCTTGATCAAATGGGACAATTAAATCAGCTGGTTCCAAACCAGACCACAACACAGGTGAATAATGAATGAAAACAAATCCACCGACATCAACTGAAAACAGCTTGATTACACGTGAAGCCACATTGGCAGATGATCAGGCTTTACGTGAACTGATTGCCGTGCCAATGACCACCAAAGGCGTGCAAATCAGCTTTCAGCGCGAACCGAGTTATTTTAAGGCGTCAGATATTTTGTATCGACACAAACTGCATGTGGTGATTGAAGATACTGAGAATCAGAAGAATGTCGCCTGTTACAGCAACGGTCATCGTCCGTGTTATGTCGATAAAGCAGTACAGAATGTACGATATGCCAGCGATTTGCGGGTTGATCCCAATTATCGTGGCAAATCATTGGTCAAGATTCTTGGTGCGCATGTCAAACAGACGCTCCATGAACCTGATTTTAGCCAAATGATTATTTTCAATGATAACTATGCCGCAAGAGCTGCTATACAAACTGGTAAAACAGGAATTCCAGATTACTATGATGAAGGCTTGATTGAAACTTTGACTTTGACCCATCTAGGGAAAAAACGTGATATCGATGCATTCTTAGAAAAGACCAAGCAAACAGAAATAGGCAACATGCATGCTCGTGCCGCGCAACCAGAAGATATCCCTGCAATGAATACGTTTATTGCAGCAATGGCACAGCACTATAATTTTATTCCTGCTTATAATTTTGAAGAACTGCAAGCAGGGCATCACTATTTTACGGGTCTACAATTGTCAGACTTTCAATTGTATTTCCAGAATGAGAAATTAGTCGGCATGTTTGGATTGTGGGATCAGCATAGCCTGAAACAAACCAAAATCCTGCATTACAGCCCCTTAATTAGTGTATTTCGTCCTGTTTATAATTTATTGACCAAAATCACCAAAGCAATGCCATTGCCGAAACTGGGTGATTCGCTCAAATATCATGTGTTACACAGCTTATTGTCTCATCCACAACATTTGGCGCTGCACCATTTAATGCTTGAAGATGCCTATCAATTGTCTAAGCAGAAAGGTGTTGGGGTGGTGAGTTTTACCTTGTCACATCAAGATCCACGTTTTCAGCTTAATCAGTTTTATAAAGGTGAACGATTAACAGGAATGCATGGCTTTATTAGTTTTGCAGGTGATCCACGTCCGAACTTTGATAAGAATTTAATTCCATATCTGGAAGTTGGGCGGATTTGATTTGATCTATAAAAATGCCTCAAAGTATTGGAAAGTAAACTTTGAGGCATTTTGAGTAGAAGGGGGAAAATTATTGAGCTTTTAAGCTGTTTGCATATTCGACCAGTTGATCAACCACGGTTCCCCAACCTTCAAAGAAGCCCATATCCTCATGCTGTTGGCGGGTTTCCTGAGTTCGATGTCGCGCAATCGCTGTATATTTAGTTGCGCCATTACCCACATCTTCAAGTAATAGAATCGCAGTCATAAATGGATTTTCAGCAGGTTTCCAGTCTTCAGTATAGGTATCAGTAAAAACCAGTTTTTCGCCGTCAATCACTTCTAAGAAAACGCCTTGATTATTGATTTCATTGCCATCGACATCAAAGACCGTATTGAATTTTCCACCGACTTTTAAATCAATTTCACAGGCCTTGATCGAGTGAGGTCGAGGAATAAAGAAGTGTTTGATATGCTCTGGTGTGGTCCAGCATTCCCAGACCAGTTCACGGGGCACATCAATCACTCTTTCTAGTTTTAAATCAGTTTTGGGATCCAGTTTCATTTTCTCTTTTCCTTTTTAATTCGAGTGCGTAACGATCAAATTGATTGAGTCTTTGTTCCCAGATGGCTCGTTGTTCACTTAACCAGTTTTGCATAGGCGTAAATGCATCAGGGGCCAAAGCACAAGTTCTGATTCGTCCATTTTTTTCAGAATGAATGAGTCCAGCCTGCTCTAATTTGTTCAAATGCTTTAGAAAAGAAGGCAGGGCCATATCATGTTGTTCAGCCAGTTCAGTGATTGAGGCTGATCCAAAAGACAGCCGCGTTAAGATATCTCTACGCGTTGGATCACTAAGCGCACTGAACAACAAATCGAGTTTAGAATCATACTTAGCCATAGAGCTAAGTATTGTGCATTTATTGATCTGATGTCAACAAAAATTTAGCTAAAAAGCTAAGTTTTTAAAGATGATCGCTATCACTTTGTTTTTAATATTTATTCACCAATAAGATACCGACGAAACTAAGGACTGCACCCACAGCCATTGATCCAGTAATCGGTTCTTTCAGTATAAAAAAGGCCAGTAATACAGCAAAGATCGGAACAAGATTGGTAAAAATAATGGTTTTGGATGCTCCAATAGTATGAATGGCTTGCGCATACCAAATGAAGGCCAATACGGTACCCAAAGCACCTAAATAAAGAACAGCTAGCCAACTGTTCAGTGAGATATTGATAAACGTTTTATAACTTAACTCAGGCATTGAACTGATGAAAAGAAATGCTGTCCCCCAAAGGACGGCGTATGTGGTCATGGTCAATGCCGATGTATTTGTGTGCTTCAAGCACAAGGTATAAATCACCCAACTGAATACCGCACCACACATCATCATTTCACCAAGCCCAAAAGACTGTTGTAAGGCATTAAATACTTCACCGCGAGTCACCACCAGCAGTGTTCCAACTAGGGCAATACAGACACCAAGATAGTTGATTCTGCTTAACTTTTCGTTAAAGAAAATACGCATGATCAAGACGGTCAGAATAGGTGACAAACTAACAAATAAAGCTGTTCGACCTGCCTCAATTCGGGAAAGCGCAGCAAAGAAAAACAGGTTATAAGCGCATATTCCAGTTAAGCCCATCAGAATTGCATAAATATGCTGTTGAGTGGAAAGACGGGGAAAGCCGCCTGTTGTTTTGATCAGTAAAATAAGCAGTAAGATGGCAGAAATTGTGAATCGTAACAGTGCAGACAAAGCTGGAGAAACTTCTGCGGCAAGAATACGTCCAGCGATAAAGGTGCCACCCCACATCAAAGCCACACAGATCAATTTAAAATAAACAGTACAACGTGGCAGCAAAATTGCGAAATGGCGCATGAGGTTTTTAATCAATACAGAATTAAAGCAAATCGTAAAACTAATTTATCTTTATAGTAAAATGAGCTTTTACTCATGAATAATCCATCATGACACTAACTCAACTCGAAATCTTTTCAAAACTGGCAGAATTAAAAAACTTTACCCTGACCGCACAGCAACTGAATATTTCACAGTCTGCGATTTCACATGCACTGAAATCCTTGGAAAAGAAATGGGAAACTCAACTATTTTATCGCAATAACAATGAAGTTGAACTCACCGTAGCAGGGCAAGGTTTGCTACCTTATGTGAATGAAATGCTGAATGTCTCAACCATCATTCATCAACAGGTCATGGACCTCAAAGGCTTTAAAACAGGGGAGTTGCGTATCGGCTCCTTTGGCGCATCTTCTTCCAATGTATTGCTTCCATTGATTTTAGAAAATTTTAGTCGGGAATATCCTGAAATCGACGTGTTGATTTTTGAAGGAACAGATAAAGAGGTGTTGCAATGGATAGATGAGCGCAAAGTTGATCTTGGTTTTGTGGTTTTACCTGAGTCTCGCTTTGATACTTTTGCTGTATTGGAAGATATCTTTGTAGCTTTGATACCAAAGCATTTACCGATTGCACAACAAAGTGCAGTCAAACTAGAAGAATTGATGGATTATCCTTTTATTTTGACCAATGCAGGCAGTCAGAATCATGTGCTGGAATTATTTAGAGCGGCTCAACTGACACCTCAAGTCAAGTATCATCTCTCTCAAATCCTGTCGATTTTAAATATGGTAAATAGCAATGCAGCGGTATCTATTGTGGCTGATTTATCCCTTGATCAAAACATTCTGCAACAGTATACCAATATCGTAAAACGACCATTATCACCAAATATTAAACGCTCAATTGGCTTGGCTGTGAAGAACAAGCAGCAAATGACGCCGATTGCAAAAGCATTTATTGAGATTGCAACACAACTGTAAATATCCGGTTAAATCATCAACAATTCAGCTGACTGTTCATAAAAAGGCTAGAAAAACAGACAAAAGTTATCAATTACACAAAATACTTCTATAATAGCGGCCATTATCACTAAGGTCAGTGTTCGATCGTACTTAAATGACCTTAGCCACAGTTTTCTTTTTTAAGTCTATTTCATATCTACGATTCGGCTTATCAATCAATATTTTCACTCTTGTGTGCTTGCAACGCATAAGAATATTTAGGTGTTCGCATGGAAATTAAGGTTAATTATCTCGACAATCTTCGACAAGAGGCGAAGTTTGATGATTTTACGGTAATCGCCGATCAGCCTATTCGCTATAAGGGCGATGGCTCTGCGCCCGGTCCATTCGACTATTTCCTTGCTTCATCTGCGTTATGTGCGGCTTACTTTGTCAAAGTGTATTGTGCTGCACGTGACATTCCAACCGACAATATCCGTTTATCACAAAACAATATTGTCGATCCTGAAAACCGCTATAAACAGATTTTTAAAATTCAGGTTGAACTTCCAGCGGATATTTCTGAAAAAGACCGTCAAGGGATCTTGCGTTCGATTGATCGCTGTACGGTAAAGAAGGTGATTCAGACTGGCCCTGAATTTGTGATTGAAGAAGTGGAAAGTATTGATGCAGATGCGCAAGCGTTGCTGATGCCAAGCCTGACTTCAGAAAACAATACTTATATTTTGGGCAAAGACCTGCCGTTAGAACAAACCATTGCCAATATGTCTGAGATTTTGGCTGGTTTAGGCATGAAGATTGAAATTGCATCATGGCGTAATATTGTGCCAAATGTATGGTCATTACACATCCGCGATGCACAGTCTCCAATGTGTTTTACCAATGGTAAAGGCTCAACGAAAGAAAGTGCTTTGGCATCGGCTTTAGGTGAGTTCATTGAGCGTTTAAATTGTAATTTCTTCTATAACGACCAGTTTTGGGGTGAGGAAATTGCCAATGCAGAATTTGTGCATTATCCAGATGAAAAATGGTTTAAGCCGGGTCCAAATGGCGAGTTACCACAAGAAATTCTGGATGAATATTGTTTAGAAATTTATAACCCTGATGATGAGTTACTGGGCACACATCTGTACGACACCAACTCAGGCAATACTGAACGTGGTATCTGTTCATTACCATTTGTACGTCAATCTGATAATGAAACTGTCTATTTCCCATCGAATTTGATTGAGAATTTATATCTCAGTAATGGCATGAGCGCAGGGAATACCTTGGTTGAAGCTCAGGTTCAATGCTTATCTGAAATTTTTGAACGCGCGGTGAAACGTGAAATCTTGGAAGGTGAAATTGCCTTGCCAGACGTACCTCAAGAGGTGTTGGCAAAATACCCAAGTATCGTGGCAGGGATCCAAGGTTTAGAGGAACAAGGCTTTCCAGTGCTTGTAAAAGATGCTTCATTGGGTGGTCAATTCCCTGTAATGTGTGTGACGCTAATGAACCCACGTACAGGCGGTGTCTTTGCCTCATTTGGCGCGCATCCAAGCTTTGAAGTGGCTTTAGAACGTAGTTTGACTGAATTATTGCAAGGCCGTAGTTTCGAGGGTTTAAATGACTTACCGCAACCGACTTTCCAAAGCAATGCGGTGACCGAACCAAACAACTTTGTCGAGCACTTCATTGATTCAAGTGGTTTAGTCTCTTGGCGTTTCTTTAGTGCCAAATCTGATTATGACTTTGTAGAATGGGACTTCACCAATGAAGGTGAAAACTCAAATGCTGAAGAAGCAGCTGAGTTATTTGGCATCCTTGAGGAAATGGGCAAAGAAGTCTACATGGCGGTGTATGAGCACTTAGGTGCAACAGCATGTCGTATTCTGGTACCTGATTATTCTGAAATTTATCTGGTTGAAGACCTGATTTGGGATAATACCAATAAAGCCTTATTATTCCGTGAAGATATTCTCAATCTACATCGTTTAGATGAAGCACAGCTGGAAGCATTGGTCGAGCGTTTAGAAGAATGCGAACTGGATGATTACACTGAAATCACGACATTGATTGGTATTGAATTTGATGACAATACCGTTTGGGGCCAGTTAACGCTGCTTGAATTGAAGTTATTGATCTATGTTGCATTGCAACAGTTTGAAGAAGCCAAAGAGCTGGTTGAGACCTTCTTGCAGTACAACACCAACACGGTAGAACGCGGTTTATTCTATCAGTGCATGAATGTCGTGCTTGAAGTCTTGCTTGATGATGAAATGGAACTGGAAGATTACGAGGTCAATTTCCGTCGTATGTTTGGCAATGAACGTATGGATGCAGTGGTTGGTTCGGTTGAAGGTAGTGTTCGCTTCTATGGTTTAACACCAACCAATATGCAACTGGAAGGACTTGATCGTCATTTACGTTTAATCGACAGCTATAAAAAATTGCACAAAGCGCGTGCTAAAGCAGTTGGCTTAAATGTCTAAAACACGCTAAATCCCTCTTTAAAAAGTGCATGTTGATCATGCACTTTTTTATAAAAAGAACATAAAACTTAAGCATTCAAAATTTTAATAAATAGATCCCTTGACCTTGCAATTATTGGAAGGACTACCGTGTTGTTAATAAGGGGAGATTTAGTAGATCTCATCTATTAACTGCATTACTCCCTTTATTTTCATTAACATAGTACATCCATTTCCTCTTAAATAAGGGTAATGCGACTAAGCAAAAGGGAAAAAAGAATGCGTGAACAACACTCTGCAACAATGCCCAATTCAAATGACTCAAGTGATACTTATAGTCTTTCAACACGTGCTTATATGGAAGCGAGTAATCGTATGCATATCGATATGAGAATTAATTATACAGGTAATGCAGACATTGATTTCATGTTGGGAATGATTCCACATCATCAAGGTGCAGTAAATATGGCTAGAATTGCTTTGAAATATGGTTGTGACCCTGAAGTGTATAGATTGGCAACAGATATCATCATGGCTCAGGAGCTGGAAATAAAAGTGATGAATGCTTGGCTCAAACGTCATCAGCTATAAGACTTGGGTGAACTGATTTGATAATAAAAGGCTTGGATATCAAGCCTTTTATTGTTTGATCTTTGACTTTTTAAAAGGTGAAAAGGGTAGTAATTATGCCAAAAATAAAGATTCTCCCACATGAAAAAATCTGTCCTGAAGGTCGTGAAATTGAAATAGAAAGCGGGGCAAATCTCTGTAGAGGTTTGCTTGATCATGGTATTGAAATCGAACATGCTTGTGATCTTTCAGGAGCATGCACAACCTGTCACGTGATCGTAAAAAAAGGATTTGATAGTTTACAGGAAATGGGAGATATCGAAGCTGACTTACTCGATCGAGCCTGGGGATTGACCCCTTATTCACGTCTATCCTGTCAGGTGGATATACAGAAAGATGCTTTAGAAATAGAAGTCCCGAAATATACTGTGAATTATGTGTCCGAAAAGAAAGGCTGACAGCTAATTTTCTAATTTAGCGACCAAAAGACTTGACCTTCCAATTATTGGAACGTTTATATTGAACTTATTTTATTGAATAACCAAGTGGAGCATTCGTATGGAATTTCATGTAGAAAATATGACCTGTGGTGGCTGTGCACGTGGCGTAACACGCGCGATTCAGGAAGTGGATGCCAATGCAAAAGTAATCACTGATCCACCTAACCGTAGTGTAAAAGTAGAAACCACAGCATCACAACAGCAAGTGGTTGATGCATTAGCAGAAGCAGGTTTTCCACCACGTTAATCTGTATCTAATCAAAAAGCGGCTGATATAGCCGCTTTTTTAGTTTCAAGAAAATGCTAAAAAATTAAAAGGCCATATTTCTATAGCCTTGTAATAAATCTTATTTGCGCCCAGTCAAGGGTGAGAGCGAGAGCAGATCATTATGATGGTGGATATCCTTCATTTCATGACTCGGTTCTCTCAAGCCCTCAAGAATTGGACAATCTGGGCGATTGTCACCAGCGCAGCAATCCACCAAAGTTTGCAAGGTTTGCGCCATTTGCTGTAAATCCTGAATGCGTTCTTCTAACTTATGGATATGCGACTGAGCCAGATGTTTTACATCCGCGCTATGCCTATTGCGATTGTTCCATAAATCCAGCAGATCGGTAATTTCTGCTACAGAGAAGCCCAATTCACGACTACGTTTAATAAATTTCAAACGCTCAACATCATTATCTGAATAAGAGCGATAACCTGCATTGCTACGTCCAGCCGCTGGAATCAAACCTATCTGCTCGTAATAACGGATCATTTTGGCAGTCACACCAGAAGCCTGAGATACTTTACCAATATTCATAACATCCTCCATTAGCTACTGCGTGTAGATGGTGGCTGGAAACGACGTAAGCGCAATGCATTACCCAGCACAAAGACACTAGATAGTGCCATCGCACCCGCTGCAAAGATAGGTGACATCAGGATACCATAGGCTGGATAGAGTAGCCCTGCAGCCACAGGAATCAACAGGGTATTGTAAGCAAAGGCCCAAAACAGGTTCTGGTGAATATTGCCAATCGTCGCTTTTGATAAAGCAATGGCATTGGCTACACCTTGCAGATTGCCTGACATCAACACCACATCCGCAGACTCAATCGCAACATCTGTGCCCGTACCAATGGCAAGACCTACATCCGCTTCTGCTAGCGCAGGGGCATCATTAATACCATCACCGACAAAGGCAATATTGCCATATTTTGCTTTTAACTGTTGTATTGCTTTGACTTTGCCTTCAGGTAGAACTTCTGCAATCACTTCGTCGATGCCCAGTTGTTTGGCAATCGCATGGGCCGTACGCGCATTGTCACCCGTAATCATGGCCACTTTTAAACCGAGCTGATGTAATGCCTGAATGGCTGCTGGTGTTGACTCTTTAATCGGATCTGCGACAGCGATAATTCCAGCAAGTGCGCCATCAATGGCAACATAGAGTGGCGATTTGCCTTCATCACCTAAACGTTGTGCTGTAGCCGCAAAAGGTGCAACATCAATACCCATTTGAGTCATATAGCGATCTGCACCAATCTGAATGGCCTGACCATTTACGCTGGCGTCAACACCCATACCTGTCACTGACTCAAACCGCTCAACTTGCGGAAGTCCGAGTTGTTGCAATTTCGCTGCATCGACAATGGCTTTAGCAATCGGATGCTCTGAGCGCGCTTCAACAGCCGCAACCAGACTCAACACCTCATCACGTTGAAAAGAGTGAGTCACTTCAAAATCTGTCAGTACAGGATGACCTTCGGTTAATGTTCCCGTTTTATCCACCGCAACCACTTGAGCATCTTTTAGCAGTTGTAAAGCTTCGCCTTTACGGAACAATACACCTAACTCTGCGCCACGGCCTGTACCGACCATAATCGAAGTAGGTGTTGCCAATCCCATTGCACATGGACATGCGATAATCAGTACCGCAACAGCATTGACCAAGGCGAAAGTTAAAGCAGGTGATGGCCCAAAAATCAGCCAGACGAGGAAAGTCAGTAGGGCAGCCAACATGACGGCAGGCACAAACCATAACGTCACTTTATCCACCACCGCCTGAATCGGCATTTTAGAGCCTTGCGCTTGCTCAACCAGACGGATAATTTGCGCAAGCATAGTGTCGCCACCCACAGCCAGCGCTTTAAAACTCAAGTTGCCATTTTGGTTAATGGTTCCACCCACCACCTGACGGCCAATATTCTTCTCAACAGGAATAGGCTCGCCTGTAATCATGGATTCATCAACGAAGCTTTGACCTTCAACCACCTCACCATCGACAGGGATTCGTTCACCAGGTTTCACCATCACTACGTCACCCGCAACCACTTGATCGATTGGAATGTCTATGATTTGACCATCGCGTGAAACATGGGCCACTTTTGCCTGTAAGCTAACCAAACGTTGAATTGCTTCCGAAGTTCGGCCTTTGGCTTTGGCTTCAAGAAACCGTCCTAACAGGATTAAAGCCACAATAACGGCTGCTGCTTCATAGTAAACATTGACAGTTCCTGCTGGCAGTAGCGTCGGTGTAAAGGTAGCGACCAGTGAGAAGAGATAAGCAGCTAAAGTCCCGACTGCCACCAAAGAATTCATATCGGGTGCTAAACGGAATAAGGCAGGAATACCTTTACTATAAAAACGTCGACCCGGAATAATCAGGACTAAAGTGGTTAAAACGAATTGTAAGTACCAGCTGTTTTGAATCCCAATGCTGTGTTCAATCAGATGATGAACGCCCGGAATCAGGTGAGAACCCATTTCCAGAATAAACACAGGTAAGGCCAGAATCGTGGCAAGGATCAGGTCTCGTTTGAGTTTAGCTCTTTCCTGATCTTTCTTCTCAAGTTGTTCTGTTTGATCTGGAGCCGCCGCTTGAATTTCTTTGGCATCGTAACCCGCTTTATCAATCGCTGCGATGAGGCTTTCAATACTGGCTGTACCATTTACGGTCGCACGTTCTGTAGCGAGATTGACATTGGCTGTTTTTACGCCTGCTACAGAATTCAATGCTTTTTCAACCCGACTCACACACGAAGCACAGGTCATCCCCTCAATAGAAAGCTCTACTGTATTGGCAGGGACGTCATAACCCGTTCGCTCAATTGCCTGAATCAGTACTTGTCGATCTATCGGTTTAGCCAAGGTGATATCTGCACGTTCAGTGGCTAAATTCACGGAGGCGGATTGTACGCCTTCAACTTTTTTTAAGGCAGTTTCGACACGACCGACACAACTGGCGCAGGTCATTCCTTCAACTTGAAGTGAAACTTTTATATTTTTAGTCTCTGTATTTGTTTGGGTTTCCATAAGTAAGACCTATAGAGCTAATTCTGATTGCTTAAAGCATAGACCTTAACATTATGGGAAGGTCAAGAGGGGATTTTCAATTTTTAAGCTATATCTGTTTAGCTCGTCAAATTTATTATTTTCATCGCATTTTAAAAAAGCAAAATGAATGGCCTTTGAATGGAAATATATGTTTTTTAATTAGAATGATTGATGTGCGATATTGGGCTATGAATTAAAGCATCTAAAGAAAAATGATTGAAATACAGTTTTTGATCTCAATGATCGACCATTCATACCCCCAGCGAATGGCCGATCACCATACATATTTTATTTATGAGAAGAATCGAGCTTGTAGGGTAGAGGCTGTCGCAAAAATCTTTTGATATCCCTGTGGCAAAATTCGTTGCAAGATATCAACTGCTTTTGCATCAGCACCGATCAATAAACGTCGTTTATTTTTGCGCACGGCTGTCAGGATCTGTTTTGCGGCTTCATCGGCGGATGTTCTCAATATTTTGTCAAAAGCAGCCTGACTGTTTGCTGGGTCTAGCCCTAAAATTTCGACACTATTATTAATACGAGCAGCTTTAACAATATTGGTGCGAATCCCGCCGGGATGCACACACGTTGCACTGACACCTGAACCTTGTATATCCAGTTCTTGCCGCAAAGACTCGGTAAAGCCCCGAACTGCGAACTTACTGGCATTATAAGCACTTTGCGTTGGTTGCGCAGTCAAGCCAAACATGCTTGAAATATTGATGATATGACCGTCACCACTCTGTTTCAGGTAAGGCAGGAACTCTTTGGTGCCGTAGACGACACCCCAGAAATTAATCCCGATCAGCCACTCAAGATCATCATAGCTAACACCTTCCGCGGTACTGCCCATAGCCACACCCGCATTATTAAAGATCAGGTTGACCTGCTGATACTGTTCAGCAATCGTTTTAGCCCAATCTGCCATTTCTTGTCGATTAGCGACATCGACCACCTGTGTGCTGACTTTGACTGGATATTTTTTTAATAGATTCTGTGTCTTGGCTAGACCTAGTTCATTTACATCAGATAAAGCCAGATGGCAGCCTTGTTTTGCCAACGCGACTGCAAGTGCTTGACCAATCCCTGAACCAGCGCCTGTAATGGCTGCGACCTTGTTATGAAATGTTTTCATTTAAACCGCCATTTGTTGTTCTAAAAGTTGTGGCTGAACATGAGTATGAGCTGACTTTGCGACCTGATGATAATTTTCCAGATCAAAGCGACGGGTACGCTGACGATATTCCAATGTGAAGCCCGGCCAGTTATTGGTATTTTTTCCTGTCGCAGTTTGATACCAGCTGGTACAACCTTGCGACCACATGGTTGATTTCATCCGTTCCTGAATTTCCTGATTAAACTGTGTCTGGATTTCAGCCTTAATATCTGTATAGCAAAGCTGATTGCGAATATGTGCCTGAATTGCATCCAGAATATAGTTCACCTGACTTTCAATCATATAGACGATTGAGTTATGACCAAGATTGGTGTTTGGACCATACAACATAAAGAAATTCGGGAAGCCATTCACCGTTAAGCCTAAATAAGCTTCAGCACCATCGGCCCATTGGTCTTTTAATTTTTTACCTTTGAGTCCTGTGATTTGCATGGGTGCCATAAACTCGGTTGCGGCAAATCCTGTTCCATAAATAATAGTATCTACTTCGCGTAATTTGCCATCTTTATCGACAATACCATTTTCAGTGACTTCCTGAATTGCGGTATTGATGACCTCGACATTCGGACAAACCAGACTACGGTACCAATGGTTTGAAATCAGAATTCGTTTACAGCCAATCGGATAATCAGGCATCAGACGATGACGAAAATGCGGATCTTTAATTTCTTCACGGATATGTCGCTGGAAAATATATTCGGCTAATGGAATCTCATTTAAGGTTGTAGTGAAGCTTTTGAGGCGGATCTCGTTATAGCTATATTGAAATACGCGATCAAGGCTTTGCAAAATGGGAAGTTTTTGAAATGCTTTTCGTTCCAGTTTTGAATAAACACGGTCTGGTTTTGGAATGACATAAGGAGCAGAGCGTTGATAAATATCTAAATGCGCCACTTGCTTGACGATCTCTGGTACAAACTGGATCGCACTGGCACCCGTGCCAATGACTGCCACACGCTTATTATTCAGCTCCTCGTTATGATCCCAGCGCGCCGAATGGAAAGCTTTGCCTTTGAACGTATCCAGACCTTTAATTTTCGGATACGCAGGGCGGTTGAGCTGACCCACCGCAGCAATCAGAAATTCCGCCTCAAATTTTTCTCCCGTTAAACTCTGGATCTGCCAAACACCTTGAGTCGCATCAAAATCAGCACTGGCAATTTCAGTATTAAACTGGATATGCGGGTACAGTTGATATTTTTCTGTGCAATGTTTTAAGTATTGATGAATTTCTTGTGATGAGCCATAACGGTTTTTCCAGCCCAGTTCCTGCTCAAAAGAAAAGGAATATAGATGAGAAGGCACGTCACAGGTTGCACCGGGATAGGTATTGTCACGCCAGACACCACCGACATCATTGGCTTTTTCAAACAAAGTAAATTGTTCAAATCCAGCAAGTTTGAGCTGAATAGCCAGCCCCAATCCGCCAAAGCCTGTGCCGATAATGGCGATACGAATATTTTTATTTGAAGATAATTGTTGTTTAAACATAACTGACTCAAGTGAAAATTATCATGTATTACATGCAGAATAATCGTTTCATACATTGATTTAGAGGATGGATGAGGACAAAATATTGTGATTAGCGGACATGGAGAAGACGCTTGAAGTACTTATGGACCTACGAACGAAGTATTCATAGTGTTCGCCTGATGGCTGATTTTGCCGCAGAGTTTGGGGTCAGCCATCAGCAGATTCTGAAAGGAACAGGCTTAGAACAACAGCAATTACTTGATCCCAATACGCTGGTGACAGGCCAGCAAGAATTACAACTGATCCGCAATCTGGTAGAGAAATTCGAGCAACGGCCTTTGCTAGGGCTGGAAATCGGAACACGTTATCACTTTACGACTTTTGGCTCTTTAGGACTGGCTTTGATCAGTAGTGCCAATATTCGTGAAGCTTTGAACTTTGCATTGGCCTACTTTCCCTTATCCTTTGCTTTTAGCCAGTTTGTTGTATCGGAACAAGCCGAGACCCAGAGTGTTCAAATTGAAATTGTGGTGGATGAAGGGATTCCAAAAACGTTATGGCCATTTATTATTGAACGAGATGTGGCCGCACTCATTACCGTGCAACGCGATTTGATGCGGGCTCATCTCTGTCAAAAAGTAGTATTTTCTTTTCCGCTTCGGGGAGAAATGCAGCCTTATACCGCGCTATTTGGTGTTACCCCTGAATTTGGCGGATCAAAAAACCTTATTGTCCTAAACGCAGAAAAAATAGATCAGAAGCTGAGTATGGCCAATGAACTGGTGTTACATGCTGCAGAAGAACAATGTCGACAGACGCTGGATAAACGACAATCACAAAAGAAATATACCCATCAGGTTCAGCAAGTATTGATGAATAGTAAAGGGCAAATCCCGTCTATGGAGGAAGTTGCGGATCGATTGCACTTAAACTCACGTACCTTGCGCCGTTATTTGGCTCAAGAGCAGATGACATTTCTCCAGATCAGGGAAGAGGTTCGAAAAATTCTTGCAGACTATTATTTGTCTTTAACCCAAACCTCCATTGAGCAAATTTCTGAATGGTTAGGCTATGCAGAGCCAGCCAGTTTCATTCATGCCTACAAACGCTGGTATGGTAAAACCCCGCATGCGACCCGACTAAAAAATAAAGTATAGAAATTTACAGGGGATTGATCTATAAAAGGAGTTGGTTGTTTTTTCAGCCTGCTGAATGGAATCAGTTTAGATTTAAATCTGGATAACAAAAATATTTTTATGCGTCATTTTTAATAAAACGGTCGGCCTATGCTCTTAGAACACGATTTAAGTCCATCGGAGTTTACGCTTTTTTCCGAAATACTTTGGAAATTAGGCGCGCAAAAAGGACAGAAAAGCTTACGCGAAACGATCATTGCAGATATTGCAACCTTGTTACGTGCTGATTTTGCAGCATCTTATATATGGGATGCTAAACATCATTTATCCAGAAAAGGCATCATGTGGCAGATTGATCCCAAAGCCATCACAGAATATGACCAAATCTGGCAATATGATGATCCGATCACAGCCCAACTTCGACAGCGACAACATCCAACCTTTGTTCATGAAATCATTTCTCTTTCCGCGCTCAAGAAAACGGATTATTACAATGAATTTTTAAAACCTTATGGTTTGTATCACGGTCTAAATGTTTATTTTGTTCGAAATGGCATGGATATCGGAGACCTACGTATCTGGCGTGCCAAAGATTCAATCATGTTCAATGAGCGGGAGAAAAGGATCCTCAATTTACTGGAACCTTATCTGACCCAAGCCTTAGCAATGGATTTATCTATCCAATATTTTTTAACTCCACGCGAGCAGGAGGTTGCAATGTTAGTGGCGAAAGGATTAAGCGATAAATACGTTGCCAACTTACTGGATATTGGCTTCACCACGGTCAGGACGCATCTTAAAAACGCCATGCAAAAAATGGGTTGCCATAATCGTACCGAAATGGCGCGACTCATCTATTGTTAATTCACTCCTCAATTTTGAGGATATCCACTGAATTTACAACTGTACTAAATTAGCAAAACAATTACTTAAATGGATTTTAAGTCACTATGCTAAACATGAATGAAAAAGTAAATTCGGATCAAATCATTCACCTGAATAAAGCCACCATTGGCGAAATTACCCGTCTGGTACAAGAGCGGAAAGTCACTTGCGAACAACTCGTCCACCACTATTTTGACAACATTGAAAAGCAGCAAGCCTTAAATGCTTTTATTCAGACGGATAAAGCAGCAGCTATTCAGCAAGCACAATTTTGGGATCAATCAATCCGTGAGGGTCATGCTTGTCCTGCCTTGATCGGGGTCTTGCTTGCCGTAAAGGATAATATTCATGTCGCAGGTTTTCCGAATACAGCGGGAACACCAGCCTTAGCAGATTTCAGACCCAAAACCACAGCACCAGTGATTCAGGCCCTGATTGATCAAGGGGCGATTATTGTTGGTAAAGCCCATATGCATGAATTGGCATTTGGTGTGACAGGTTATAACACCGTAATGCATATCGACGGTGTGATTGGCACACGGAATGCAGTTAATGCTTTACATATTGCAGGCGGTTCTTCTTCTGGCAGTGCCGTTGCAGTTGCCGCAGGAATGGTGCCAATTGCCATCGGAACCGATACAGGCGCATCTGTCCGATTACCGAGTGCCTTAAATGGTTGTGTTGGCTTCCGTCCAACAGTTGGACGCTATGCTCAAGCAGATATCACCCCGATTTCGCATACACGTGATACAGCAGGGCCTATGGCGCATTGTATGGCTGATATTATTTTGATTGATCAGTTAATTGCACCATTAGCTCAGCCTATTGCATTGCCTACACGACCAATCAGACTCGGAATCAATGCCTATTTTTGGGAGAATCTGGATGAAGATGTCCATGAACAGGCACATACAGCGCTACAACTGTTAAAAACCGCAGCTATCGAAATTATTCCCGTGGATATGCCAGATTTGGCTCAGCTCAACCACAGTATTTCATTTCCTTTGGTGATTTATGAAGGTAAATATGACCTGATTGCGTATTTAAAACATCATGAGATCGAACTGAGTCTGGAAGCTTTGGTCGAGCAGATTTCCAGTCCAGATGTAAAACATATTTTCCAACAAAATATATTACCTGAAATGATCATGAACGAAACGGGACAATCTGTACCCGTTCAACCTTTGTATCAAAAGGCGATTCAGGAAGCTCAGCCACAACTGCTAGCGCTCTATCAAACTACCTTTGAGAATCATCAACTTGATGCTTTGATTTTTCCAACCTCGCCGATTGTGGCACCGCTTGCGGATGAGCAGGTTAGCTCTATTGAACATTTCCAAAGACTGATTCGTAATACCGATCCGGGCAGTAATATTGGCTTGCCGGGGCTTAGTTTACCCATTGGTCGAGGGAAAAAATCACAACTTCCTGTGGCACTTGAAATCGATGGCTTACCTCATACGGATCAGCAAATTCTGGCAATTGGACAAGCGCTGGAACAGATTTTTTGCAGCTTAAATGATCGCTAACATAACTTTATTTTTAGTACTTCGCCCGTTTAATTGAAGACGGGTTTTGTATTACTGAAAATAAGCACTGATAGCGTTGTGGCTCAATTGATAAGTGAAAAGGATACAAATTGAAATGGCAAATCTACAGGTGCAAAACTAGTATTAGACTAACTTTATAAAAAAATTGGTTTAAGTTTATTTTATGTTTTTAAAGAAAATTTTAGGTGTATGTATTTTAAGTAGCCTATTTGCAATTAGTGGCTGTCAAAAAAACGAGCAACATTCCAAAGAAAAAACTGAAGATGTGAGTCAAGCTGATTTAAAACTGGATGCAGCACAGATGATGACGCACCTACATGCTTTTGAACAAATTGCCAAACAGCATGATGGCAATCGTGCAGTGGGCACACAAGGCGGTTTAGCGAGTGCAGATTACATTTTAGATCAAGCCAAGAAAGCAGGTTTTAGTACAGAGGTTCAGACTTTTGAAAATCGTGAAAAGACTAAAGGCCAGAATATTATTGTGGAGATTCCAGGTGACTCAAAACAAAATATTATTTTACTGGGGGCGCATTATGACTCGGTCAAAATGGGACCTGGTATAAATGACAATGCTTCTGGTGTCGCCTTATTACTTGAGTTGATGACACAATTGTCGACTCAAAAAATAAAGCCTAAACATACTGTTTATCTGGCGTTCTGGGATTCAGAAGAAGAGGGAATCGCAGGCTCTCAAGCTTATGTGGAAAAACTGACTGCTGAGCAATTAAAAGCGATTAAAGCCTATATCAACTTGGATATGGTTGGCACCAAAGACCCTGAAATCTTGATTGCAGATGGTGATAAATCATCTGTAGACGAGATGGAAAAAATCTTAAAAGAACGCGGCATGCAGGAACAGGACTATAAGCCTTTACTCGATGGTTTACGCAGTCTTCCAAGCCATAAAGGTGACTTAGCCTTAGAGAATATGCTCAAAGAATTTTTTAAAACTAAAAATCTAAAAATTAAAGAAGATGTCTCCACCTTAACCGCAAGCGATACGGCTCCGTTTTTAGGTAAAGTTCCAGTGACTGCTGTCATCTTGTTTAATGAACAAATGAAAGGGGACGAGCTTGAGTTCGCGCCGTGCTATCACAAAGCATGTGACACCATTGAACAGGTTGATCCAAAGTCAATGCAACTGGCAGGTGATGCCGTCATTCATTTATTGAAATCACTCGATAAAAATTAAATTTGAGCGTGTTGTACGCAATAAAAAAGGAAATCGCGTGATTTCCTTTTTTATATAAATCTTTGTATTTCTATTTAAGCTTGGCTTGTCGCTGAGCGATATATTTCTCGTTAAAGAAGCCACCAAAAGGAATAAACGCCAGAATAAATAATCGGAGCAATTCAGCTTTTGACCATACCGCAGCCGTGCTGATCAAATTCCACAAATAGAAAAGAAATGCTACGCCATGGATTGGCCCCATAATTTTGGTGGCAACAGGCAGGTCAAATGCGTATTTAACAGGAATCGCAACGGCAAATAGAAGTAATAAAGTCACAGCCTCAAGGATGGAAGCCAAACGTAAACGTTGCAATTTTTGGGTGGTAGCACTCATAACGTCGTCTCAGGAGATTAATAAAACCATAAAAATGACTGAAGCATATCATCTTTATCGCTCATCACCTTGAGAGACTGGGTAACAGACTTGAAAGATAAGTATATTTAAGCAATTAATTCTATTCAGCTAAGTGATAAATTTTAAGCGGACTGGTTGATATCCTTATTTTTATACAATCAATTTCAATACCTTATGTAATTTTCTAGTATGTAAATATGATTCATAAAATTCTTTCATGGATTGATGTTATGCAACTTGTTGCATAAAAATAATTGTCCCGATATGATCAGGTGAAGCAACAATCAGGCGTTGATAATTTAAATGGCTTGATGAACGTATTGAAATAAAAATTTATCTTAAAAAGGGCATATTTCATGTCAAACATTCCAGAAGTACTCAAGCACTTAAGACTTCCTGTTATTGGATCTCCATTATTTATCATTAGCACACCTCAACTGGTGCTTGCACAATGTAAAGCTGGAATCGTTGGCTCAATGCCTGCGCTAAATGCACGTCCAGCAGAAAAGCTGGAGGAATGGTTAAAAGAAATTACAGACGGAATTGGAGAACATAATGCCTTACACCCAGACCGTCCCGCAGCGCCATTTGCAATTAACCAGATTGTGCATAAAAGTAATAATCGTCTCGAACATGACATGGAACTGATTGTTAAATATAAAGTTCCGATTGTAATTACCTCTTTGGGCGCTCGAACTGAAATTAATGATGCAACGCATAGTTATGGTGGCGTAGTCTTGCATGATGTGATTAATAATCGCTTTGCCCAAAAAGCCATAGAGAAAGGTGCTGATGGCTTAATTGCAGTAGCTGCAGGTGCAGGTGGACATGCAGGCGTAAAGAGCCCATTTCCATTAATTCAGGAAATCCGAGAATGGTTTGATGGGCCTTTAGCCTTATCGGGGGCAATTTCTACAGGGGATGCCATTTTGGCAGCGCAAGCGATGGGCGCTGATTTTGGTTATATTGGCTCTGCATTTATCGCAACTCATGAAGCCAATGCAACAGATGCTTATAAGCAGGCCATCGTTGATCATAATTCAGATGAAATTGTCTATTCCAATTTATTTACTGGCGTACATGGCAACTATTTAGCACCAAGTATTCGTGCAGCAGGGCTTGATCCAGCCAATTTGCCCGAAGGTAATTTGAAGGACATGGATTTTAGTACTTCTAGTGAAGATGGCACACAGCATAAAGTGAAAGCATGGCGAGATATATGGGGATGTGGGCAAGGTCTAAATGCGGTGAAAGCAACCACATCTGTTGCCGAGCTGGTTGATCGTCTTGAAAGAGAATATCGTGCAGCTAAACAACGTTTAATGCTGAATAATATTTAATTAAAGAAAGAGCTAAAAGTAATACTTTTAGCTCTTTTCAAAACCAGATTATTTTTTCACGATTAATGCCAGCTTGCCGACATGTTGTCCCTGATTTAAGAGTTCATGGGCCTGACGAGCCTGTTCCAAATCAAAAGATTGATAAAGCAAAGGCTTGATTTGTCCTTTGGAAATTAAAGGCCAAACTTTTTCCTGCAAGGCAGACATGACTTCCGCTTTGGCTTCGGATGATTGTGAGCGTAAAGTCGCGCCTGTATGCGTGAGGCGTTTTGCTAACATCGGAAAAATATTAAGGTTCTGCGCGAGACCTTTTAATACACCAATTTGTAAAATGGTGCCATTCATCGCGGCAACGTCATAATTTCGCTGAATATAATCACCCGCAATAATGTCCAGTACGAAGTCTACACCTTGACCATCAGTATGTTTTTTGACTTCTTCAACAAAGTCATTTTCGTGATAATTAATGGCAACATCCGCACCAAGTTCCAGACTGGCTTTTTGATGGGCTTCACTAGAGACCGTAGTAAAAATTTGTGTGGCGCCAAATGCTCGGGTCAACATGGTTGCTGTCGTGCCAATACCAGAAGTACCGCCATGAATTAAAATCGAACTATTCGGGCGGAATTTAGCATGCTGGAATAAATGCGACCAAACTGTCATAAAGGTTTCAAGTAAAATACCGCCTTCCACCAAAGTCAGTCCTTCGGGAATAAAAAGAACATTATCCTGATGAGCGACAACGTATTCAGCATAGCCACCGCCAGGGACGAGAGCACACACTTCGTCACCCGCTTTAAATTTGCTGACAGATTTCCCCACCTGTTTCACAATGCCTGAAACCTCCAGTCCTGGAATATCGGTCACACCAGGTGGAGGGGCATATAAGCCCTGACGTTGCATCACATCTGGGCCATTGATACCAGCGGCAACCACTTCGATTAATATTCCTTCATCACTCAATTCCGGCATAGGTCTTTCACTGACCGTAATGACTTCCGGGCCACCCGCACCGTTAAACGTAATACATTTCATGAGACTGTACCTTATTCGATATTTTATAAATTTGCGTAAAATCGCAGCGGTAGAATGAGAATAGAAAACTGCCACTGCATGGAGTTCAATTAAACATCAGATTTTTTCTTGCCTAATGTGACGGCGAGTGCCAGTTCCATAAATTTGCCAAACGGGGCATGTAACAGGCTTGGAAAATTCCAGCGTCCTTGATCAAAAACACCTTTGGCATGACTCATGGAGCGGAATCCTTCAATGCCATGATAAGCGCCCATACCGCTTGGTCCGACACCGCCAAATGGCAAGTCATCTTGAGCAACATGAATGATGGTATTGTTGATACCGACATTGCCAGATGTGGTTCGTCTCAGCAATTTTTTACAATCCGAATCTTTTTCACCAAAATAATATAGGGCGAGTGGGCGATCCCGCTGATTAATATAGTCAATCACTTCATCGATATGACGATAGGTTCTTACGGGTAGTATTGGCCCAAAGATTTCTTCTTGCATAATGGCATCATCATCCCGTGCACCAACCACCAAAGTAGGGGCTAGGGTACGAATACGCTCCGAAGCTGATTCGGGTTTTGTTCCCATTTCAAGCACACGGGCACCGCGCTTACGAGCCTCATCCAGCAAGCCTTGCAAACGTGCATAGTGACGTTCACTCACGATAGAACTGTAATCCTGACAATCTGGCCCATCTGGATAAAAACGTGTTACCGTCTCATTAAACTGCTGGATAAAGTCTTCTAGATCATCTTCATGGATCAATGCATAATCAGGCGCAACACATGTCTGTCCGCTATTGGATAGTTTTCCATAGGCAATACTGGTCATGGTTCGACGATTTACATGTCCACGGGCAACAATCACCGGACTTTTACCACCGAGCTCAAGCGTCAGCGGGACAAGGTGATCACTGGCAGCCTTCATCACTTTACGACCGACAGGCGTACTGCCTGTAAATAATAAATGATCGAAAGGCAAGGCACTGAAAGCAGCTCCAACTTCAGGCCCACCTAAAATCACGGCAACCTCCTCAATAGGAAAAGTTGCTGTAAGCAAACGGTGCATCACATCACTGGTACGTGGCGTCAGTTCGGAAGGTTTAAGCATGGCCCGATTACCCGCTGCCAATGCAGTCGCGAGCGGGATAAGCGTCAATGAAATAGGATAGTTCCAAGGTGACATCACACCAATGATGCCTTTGGGCTGATATTCAACATGGGCTTTTGCAGCTCGATAAAACAGGCTGACATGACGGCGTTCAGCCTTCATGAATCGGCGTAAATGACGTGAGAGATAATCAATCGACTGTACAATCCCAACCAGTTCCATAACATCCGTTTCGTGTGCTGAACGATGTCCAAAATCTTCACTGACTGCGGTTTGTAATTCAGTACGATAGGCAAGTACAGCAGCGCGTAGCTTCGCCAGATTGGCTTTGCGTTGTGCCAGACTTGGCGGCTCCGCGGCCAGAAAAGCCTGACGTTGCTGTTTCAATATTTCAGATGCATTGTTCACATGACTGATATCGTTAAATGTGTTCATCTTCAACCTCATGAATTTTGGCAGACAGGCTGCCGACATGTGGATATTGGCTACACTTAGAGCTGTTGAAACGCTAGGCCTGCATGCTTGGTCAAACGTTGAATAAACCGATCATCAAACATGGTTGCAGGTGTCCAGAAACCACCAGCACGACCCGTTTTTTTATCTTCTTTAACATGATCAATTGCAAGACTTAAGGCAGCTTGTCCCAACATTTTTCCAGTAGAGCCATAGCCTGGATCACGATCACCTGTGACTTTGATTTTGAGGGTTTGACCTGCTTCAGTTTTGCCGATAAAACGTAAATCAAAACGTCCTGTACGCTGCTGTTCTGGGGTAGGACCTTCGCCTGGTTTTGGCAACATATAACGTTCCATCAGCTGGCTCACAGGTTTACTCACTGCGGCGAGCATGAAGACACCTAAGCCAGAAACCACGCCTAAGGCTTTGAAACGACCTTTTAAACCTTCGCCAGTTAAAATGGCTTCGTTATAGCTAAAGTTGCTGCCATAGGCGTTGCCTGACAACGCGTTAGAACGATGCACAACACGTTCATTGACTGCTGCCATCACGAATGGCGCAATCCATGCATTAAAATCTGGATCGAATTTCGCGGTTTTAATATAAATTTGTCGTTGGCTATTGCCATGATCAGGCGGGCAAAGCACATAAGGATTGACCAGGTCTTTACGTAGTGCAGGGTCAGCAGCAGCTTCCTGAATTACATTAATAAGACTCGCAACTGTGCCACCCGATGCACCACCTTTTAAGGTTTTGACCCGCATACTGACTTGCGTTGCAGGTGCATTGAACTGTTTTTGAGCCTGTTGCTGTAAGTAATAAACCCCCATATCCGATGGAACTGAATCAAAACCACAACAATGCACAATGCGTGCGCCTGATTGCTGGGCTTGAGATTCGTATTTCTCGATCATTTTTTTGATCCATTGGGTTTCACCTGTCAGATCACAATAATCTGTACCATTGGTTACACAGGCCTGAATCAAGGGTTCACCATATAAAGCGTAAGGGCCAACCGTTGAAACCACCACACGCGTCTGTGCGCACAATGCGTTTAGCTCAGCTTGATTGCTGGCATCGGCGATCAGGATCGGCAAAGATTCTCCCAAAGTACCTAAACTACTTTTAAGGTCTTGTAGTTTTTGTTGAGAGCGGCCCGCAATTGCCCAGCGCAGTTGTTCCTGTTGGGTCGAAAAATATTCTGCCAGATATCGGGTCAGAATTTGCCCAACAAAACTGGTGGCACCGAATACAACAAGATCATAATTGGTTTGTGTCATTGTTTATTTTCCTTCATTTTAAGTGGTTTAATATTTAAAGTGGTTTCGGTAAATTGAGCACGACCTGAGCATCTTCTACCACATCCAGACGAAGAATTCTGGATGCTCCCAGCTCATCCAGTAACTGGCTTAAAGGCCCACCATGACGAAGCAACTTGACCTTTTTCGGTAATAATTGCTGTGCCAATGAAAGGGGATTAGATTGCACCAATGTTTGATGCCATTTGCCATCAACTTGATGGAGCATCGTCGCTTCAGTCATTCGAGATTCAGATTTCACATGCTGTAAAGTAGGTGTCACTGCGGTCAGGCTTAAATCGATCTTGCCTGTGGTATCTGTCAGATTTGCATGAATTTGATCGGAATGAATCTCGACATTAATTTCGGTGAGCCATTTAGGCAGTTGATAGCCATATACGCCACGAACGCGTGCAATCTCAGTATCGACAGGCAATGCCAATACATGGGCATAAATATGACGTTGTCGAATCGAATTGGCCAGCTCTAAAACATGTGAGCCATGCGCCTCTGGTTTACGCACAACAATTGCAATCGAGACTTCGTTATACGGATCGTTATCGCAAACAGAATAGCGGAAGAAGGTTAATGCTACCAAGCCATAACCAGGCAATGCACGTAAAGGCTGCAAAGGCGCAGGTAACTTTTTCTTGAGTTGTTTGAGCGGTGCCAACATGAGTACTTGCACACTACTGCTGCGATAATAAAAATTAGGTGCCCAGACAGGGCCAACTCTCGATTCGACCAGCTTCTTTGGAATCTTACGGAAAAAATCGATATTTCCAGCAGCAGGATCCTGAGCAACTTCATCAAGGTTCGGGTTCATTCTAAAACGGTCATAGTAGCCACCTTTAGGAACGCTAACCTTTTGTTGTCCAAACTCAACTTCAGTAAACTGTTTATTGCTGTTCATATTGGTTAACCTTTAATTGATCAAGTTATTCAAAATGCCTGTATAAGAATCTATGCATTTGTCATCTGAGATCACTATAAGATTAAAGCTAACTTTAAAGTCAAGCCCTAAAATTTCTGTTTTGAAAAACAGGCGCTGTATTCGTTGAAAGTATGTAAACAGAATAGACCATCAAATATTTTTAAATCTTTAATAAAACATTAAATTTCAATAGCTAATATCCAATTTTTTCTTTTATTTCTAAATTATAAAATTACATTTTTATTATCAGAATGGGACTAAACCTGTTGACCTTAAAGTGAACTTTAATCTTAGTATAGAGTGGCTATCCATACAGATAGTTTTAAAAATAATGTGATTTTACCGACATGAATTACAACATAGATCATGACTCGACAGTGTAAATCTTACACAGGAGAAACAAAGATGGCGTACGTTACGACAAAAGATGGTGTAGAAATTTTTTATAAGGACTGGGGTCCACGAGATGCACAAGTCCTCTTTTTCCATCATGGCTGGCCACTGAGCTCAGATGATTGGGATGCCCAGTTACTCTTTTTCTTAAACGAAGGTTTCCGTGTCGTCGCACATGATCGTCGTGGGCATGGTCGTTCCAGTCAGGTTTGGGATGGACATGATATGGATCATTATGCTGATGATGTCGCTGCGGTAGTACAACATCTCGGGATTAAGAATGCCATTCATATTGGGCATTCAACAGGAGGTGGGGAAGTAGCACATTACATCGCGCGTCATGGCGAAGAAAATGTTGCCAAAGCCGTGCTGGTTAGTGCAGTGCCACCGATTATGGTAAAAACACCGAATAATCCTGACGGCTTACCGAAAGAAGTGTTTGATGACCTGCAAAACCAGTTATTCAAGAATAGATCGCAATTTTATTACGATTTGCCTGCTGGTCCTTTCTATGGTTTTAATCGTCCCGATGCAAAACCATCTGAGCCTGTGATCTGGAACTGGTGGCGACAAGGCATGATGGGCGGTGCCAAAGCACATTATGATGGCATCGTGGCTTTTTCCCAAACCGATTTTACAGAAGATTTGAAAAAGATTTCAGTGCCTGTGCTGGTGATGCATGGCGATGATGATCAGGTAGTTCCTTATGAAAATTCGGGCGCATTGTCAGCCCAGCTAGTGCAAAACGGTACTTTAAAAATGTATAAAGGTTTCTCACATGGAATGCTCACCGTAAACGCGGATGTGATTAATCCAGATTTACTGGCATTTATCCGCCAATAATCCATTTTACTCAACACAATCAAAATAGAGGCCTGCGTGCCTCTATTTTTTATTACCTAATTGACTGAATCTAAAAATATTTATAAAAAATATATTATTCCATTTGATAAAACTATTGACATTAAAGTTGGCTTTAATCTTAAAGTAAATCCATACTCAATGAGGTCACAAAAATGAAAGTATTTGAAAAACTGGTTTTCCCGAATGGTTCTGATATTCCCAACCGCATTGCAAAAGCAGCAATGGAAGAAAATATGGCAGATATCAATCATGCGCCGTCGGAAGAACTGATGCGTTTATATCAGGCATGGGCGGATGGTGGTGTCGGTTTAATCATTACCGGTAATGTAATGGTCGATCGCCGTGCAATGACAGGGCCTGGCGGCGTGGTACTCGAAGATGAACAGCATCTGGACACCTTTAAGCGTTGGGCACAAATCGGTCGTTCTAAAGGCGCACAAGTCTGGTTGCAGATCAATCATCCGGGGCGTCAGATGCAATCCAATTTAGGTCAGGATACTTGGGCACCTTCAGCCGTTGCGCTAGATTTGGGCAAAATGTCAGATCGTTTTAATACGCCAATTGAAATGAATCAGGACATGATTCAGGAAGTGATAGACCGCTTTGCCAATACTGCACGTCTAGGTGAAAAAGCTGGCTTTACAGGTGTTGAAATCCACGCAGCGCATGGTTATTTACTCAGCCAGTTCCTTTCACCACTCAGCAATAAACGTCAGGATCAGTGGGGTGGTTCTCTGGAAAATCGGGCCCGTATCCTGATTGAGATAGTTAAAGCAGTACGTGCTGTGGTTTCTGAGACATTTACTGTGGCTGTGAAACTCAATTCAGCAGATTTCCAGCGTGGTGGTTTTAGTGCGGAAGATGCACAGCAAGTGGTGCAGATGCTAAATGGATTAGCAGTCGATCTGGTCGAGCTGTCTGGTGGTAGCTATGAAGCACCTGCCATGCAAGGACAGTCACGCGATGGTCGTACCTTGGCACGTGAAGCTTATTTTCTGGAATTTGCTCAGGAGATCCGCAAAGTAGCCAAGATGCCAGTGATGGTAACGGGGGGAATTCGCCGTAAACAGGTGGCGGAACAAGTGATTGAAAGCGGTGTCGATATGGTCGGGATAGCGACTGCGTTGGCAATCGAACCAAATTTACCTTATCAATGGCAGCAAGGGCAGAACACGGCACCTGAGTTACAGCCCATCCACTGGAAAAACAAAACGCTGGCTTCTTTGGCGAATATGGCCACAGTGAAATTTCAGTTGCGTAAATTGAGCCTTGGAAAACACCCGAATCCAAAAGTTTCTCCACTTTGGGCACTGATTCTGCAACAAGCCGCGATGGCACGCCGTACCCGTCTTTATAAAAACCAGATGCGTCATTATGCCTAAGCATATTAAATAGCAGCAGAGCTTCTAAACTTTTTATAGTTTGAATTATGAAGCGACAGCCAATGGCAGCACATCTGTCATTGGCTTTTTTATTGAGAGCTTTTTTGCAATCTACGATCAGACTATTAGACATCAACCGAATGTTCTAAAAACCTATACAAGAAAATAAGAATGGTACTTCGACTTAAAACTAAAGAGAAATAATTGACCAAAGATGAGAATTTTCTATTTTTAAAACGACAAACATTTTAGTGCAAATAAAAAATACCCGCTTTCAATCTGAAAACGGGTACTGGATGCCATAAACTTACTTTTTATGCTGGCTGACCTGATCCAGCGCAGGATAAGGAACAGGCATATTCAGGGCTAATTGAGCATCTTTGACTACATCGAGACGCAAGATCTTCTCCGTGCCTAAATCATTCAGAAGTTTCGTCAATGGCCCGCCACTACGCACCAGTTGCACGTCCTTTGGAAATAACTTTTGTCCAAACGCCAATGTATTTGACTCTACAGAAGTGCTGTGCCATTTACCGTCAACCAGTTGATACATGGTCTTGGTTTCAATTCTTGATTGTGGCTTCACCGTTTTAATTTTTGGCAAAGGCGCAGTCAGACTTAAATCTGGTTGACCATCTGTATTAAAAATCTGAGCCTGTAGTTTTTGACTGCCAATATTCAGATCAATCGGTGTGAGCCATTTGGGTAACTGGTAGCCATAAACACCACGGACACGGGCAATTTCCGTATCGACAGGTAAAGCCAGTACATAACCATAATATTTATGCTTGCGCATTGAGCTTAATAATTCAGTGCTATTGAAATGATGTGCATCAGGCCGACGAACCACAATGGCAACAGAAACTTCATCATATGGATCGACATCCCCAACAGCATAGGAAAAGAAGGTTAGAGAAACTAAACCATAACCAGGGAAAGGCTGTAAGGGCTCAAGCGGTGCAGGTAGCTTGGTTTTTAATTTTTCGATGGGAGCGAGCATCAACAATTGTACATTGCTGGTACGGTAATAGAAATTTGGTGACCAGACTTTACCCACGCGCGTATCCACCAGCTTTTTAGGAATAGTACGGAAATAATCAATATTTCCAGCGGCTGGGTCTTTTGCCACTTCATCTAAATCAGGATTCATACGAAAACGATCGTAATAACCACCTTTAGGCACATTGACTTTATAAGGGCCAAATTCAACAACAGTGGTTTGCGCTGTGTTCTGTGAGGTATGGATTTGATTTGCGAGCTGATTGGGCTCAGTTGCATAAGTTGCAGTGCTGAGCAATACACTTGCTGCTATTGCCGAGATTGAACGACTTAAATGACGTTGATTGAAGTTCATGAGATTCCTCCTGTTAACCTTTTAAGATGCTAAGATTAAAGCTCACTTTAAGGTCAAGCATTTTTTGAAGGCTTTCACTCATTCGATGCATGAGAACAATGAATCAATAGGGAAATATAAATCTTATTGAGAAATATCTATTTGTTTAATAAAAAAGCCAGATTGTTAGGATCTGGCTTTAATGGCATTTTTTATTTTAAAGTACTGAGACGTTTGACCACAGCTTCCGCAATTTCTTTACTCGACTGTGGATTTTGTCCTGTAATGATGCGGTCATCCACAACCACATAAGACGTAAATGGGACCCACGCACGCTTATAATGTGCGCCGCGTTGTACCAGCCCATCTTGCAATGAAAAAGGGACTTGCGATTTGATGCCTGAGAGTGTTTCCTCAAGATTGGCAAATCCTGTTACAGTTCGGCCTGCAATCAATGCTTTTCCCTGATCGTCCTGAAGCGACAATAAACCTCCCACACCGTGACAAACTGCGGATACCACACCACCTTGCTGGTAAATTTGTTCACTGATCTTTTTCAGGCCCTCATTTTTGGGGAAATCCCACATGGTGCCGTGACCGCCCGTATAATAAATTGCTTTGTAACGGGATGGATCAATCGCAGCAGGTGCAACTGTATTATTTAAACGCTGCATAAATTTAGGGTCAGCGAGGTGTGCTTTAGCTGATTTATCGAGATAAATGGGCTTTAGGCTGCGTTCATCTAAAGGAACAGCACCACCTTGTGGACTAACGAAATCCATGTCATAGCCAGCAGCTTGTGCAATATCATAAAAATGGGTCAGTTCAGTCAACCATAAGCCCGTATGATCTGAACGAGAAGGATAAGCAGCGTGGTTGGTCATCACCACCAGAATTTTTCCTAAGGATTTCGTTTGTACATTTTGTACAGATTCGGCCGCTAAGACCGAGTTAACCGAAAAGACCAGCATAAAAATACTGATCAACCATTGTTTAAGATTCCAACGTTGCAACATGACAGGTTCCTCATTAATCACCTGTCAAAGATCCTATGCTTAAAGTAAGGTTTAAGGTCAATAGCTTTTGATCAGTTTCGGATGAGGAAAGAACGATAAAAGAGGGTGCCGATTATTTTTCAGCGTTGTCATTGCTATAGTAAAGATTGAGCAAACGCTGCGCATTTTCTGCACAGGTGATTTCATCTGGCTTGTTATTAATTGCAGTAATCATCACTCGAAGATTCTGTTTGCTCATGGCCAGTTTCTGCTCTAAGTCTTCAATATCCTTGATTTTACTTTCCAGAAGATTAATCAGAACATCATGATCCCAAGAGCTGACATTTGAAGGGAGAAAAGCCTTGATCTCGGTCAAAGAGAAACCGACTTGTTGTGCTTGCTGAATCACGAATAATTGTTTGAGGTCATTTTCGCTATATTCACGATAACCATTCGATTTGCGCTTTGCTTTCGGTAACAGTTTAATCTGCTCATAATAACGAATCGTTGGAGTGGTTAAACCACTACGTTTCGATAATTCACTGATATTCATTTTACCGATTTCCTCTTGACATTAAAGCTAACTTTAGACTTATAGTGAGACAAAAGCAAGACTAAAAATAACGTTAAAAGCTGAGGTGAAAAATGTCTAAACGTATCCTGCATGTGGTGACCAATGTTGCCCAATATGAAAAAGCTGATCGTCCAACGGGTCTATGGCTAGGGGAGTTGACTCATGCCTATGACGAGTTTGAAAAGCATCATTATATTCAAGATATTGTGAGCCCTTTAGGCGGTCATTCTCCAATTGAGCCTAAATCACTAGAGCGTTTCGTGGCTGACGCTTCTGTTTTAAAGCGCAAAAATGATCCTGCATTTATGCAATTACTGGAAACAACCAAGAAACCAGCCGATATTAATTGGCAAGATTACGATGCGATTTATTACACGGGTGGACATGGTGTGATGTGGGACTTTTTAGATAATCCTGAGCTGCAACAGATCACCAAGAATATTTATGAAAAGGGTGGCATCGTTGCCAGTGTCTGTCATGGTTATTGTGGATTGCTCAATGTTCAGCTTTCAAATGGACAATACCTGATTGCAGGTAAAAAACTCACTGGCTTTGCGTGGTGCGAAGAAGTGCTAGCAGGTGTGGCAAAAAAAGTGCCCTATAACGCAGAACAACTGGCAAAAGAGCGAGGTGCAGATTATGAAAAGAAATTGATTCCTTTTATGCCAAATGTCGTTCGAGATGGCAACCTGATTACGGGACAGAATCCATTTTCAGCGCGTGTGACTGCATTGGCAATGATTGAAGCATTAAAGATAAAGACCGATTAGATCGAAACATATGAGTTAAAGCATAAAACAATATCTATACTGCTGACTCTAAAAATAAGTTTAAACCTCAACTGACAGCTAGCCACTTCTTAATATGTTGTATTGATTTTATCAATACAACATATTGTTTTTTTTATATAGACCTAATTTTCAGATTTGGTACATTTCTAAAAAGAAAGAAGCATTCCTCACGATGAGGCTTCAGGGATGATTAAGAATTTATTTGATCATTTATTTTAATTTCAGAATAAAACGATTGTACTAGATATAAGGCCTAAATTTTTTTCAAGATTTATTGTTCACAATATTTCAGTAATTCTTTATGCCTAAAATTTAGCAATTACACAAGGATGTGATAGTGAAAATCATAAGATATATAACGGTAGTGAGTTTAGGTGTACTGATAAATAGTCAAGCTTTTGCAGAGCAGAGTGTAGGTGGATTCATTGCAACCTATATCGTTCCAAAAGCAACAGTTGAAGTTAAAAATACTGGAAGTGCAAAAATAACAGGCGATGCTCGAGCATACGGTATTGTTGCTGAACTAAATAAAGATCAATGGTTTGGATATATACATTATGAAGGAGCTTCTATTGATATGGATGCATTACCAGAACCAGGTATTGATGTAGATGAATATCGTCTTGGGATAGGCTGGCGAAAGAAGTTAGCAAAAGGTTCTGTACAGACAAGTGTTGAATATTTTGGTCAACGTGAGCAATTTGATTTTTCTATGATTCCTGAATGGAATGATTCTGGTGTTGGTATTCATGTTAATGGAGAATATTTATTAGGTCTCATCGCAGGAAAAACCCCAATCGTTGGTTTCATTGATGTTGGCTATCTTGATTTAAATAAAAGCGATGCAGAGGAATATCGATTTGGTGTAAAAAGTATGCTAAGTAAAAACCTTGGTGTGATGTCAGCCTACCGTATTTTTAAACAGGAGGTGAATAAAACTGAAGATAAAACAACATTGAAAGGACTAAATTTAGCTATTTCATATCTATTTTAGATAAATAATGAGATTTTCAGCTTTTCATACAATTTTAAAATGTTGGTTATACAAAAATAATCAACATTTTAAAACACAAATATAGTTCACAAATATCCATTCGCTGAACTGGTTTATATTTCTAACACAAAAAGTTAAAGAAAGGTGATGTCAGATTTAACTAATAATTGTTAAAAATTCAGAGTTTCAAAAATGCTCTCGATGAACCACGATTACATATTGCATAAGTTTATTTTGTATTGCGTAACTTTTTTCGCTCTGCTAGTCTTTTTTTGCTTTCTCTGAAAATATGCCAACATAAAGGATTGTATACAAGAGATTATAAATTCGAAGAATCAAAAAGGAAGATAGAAATGTTAAAGGATGCAGAAGTCGCATCACCGTCATCAAAAATTGGCATGATCATTACATTGGTTTTATGTTTTATTTTCGCCATTATTGAAGGCTTTGATTTGCAGTCGATGGGCGTTGCAGCTCCCAGAATGAAAGCGGAAATGCTACTGAACAGTACGGAAATGGGCTGGGTATTTAGTGCAGCAGTTCTGGGGACTTTACCAGGTGCCATGATTGCAGGAAGGATCGCTGATTCGATTGGACGTAAAAAAGTATTTATTAGCTGTATTCTTATTTTTGGCCTGATGTCTTTATTAACGCCTTTTGCCCAACAACTGAATACCTTACTGTTGGTAAGATTTCTGACAGGATTAGGCATGGGCGGGGCCTTGCCCATTGTGATTACCATGGTTTCCGAGGCTGTGAGTGAAAAATACAAAGCCACGGCGGTAAGTGTGATGTATTGCGGTATGCCAATTGGCGGTGTACTCACTTCTGTAGTTGCATTATCTCTCACTGCCGATCATGAGTGGCGACATATCTTTTATTTTGGTGGTATCGCACCTTTATTGCTTGTACCTATTCTGATTTTCTTTTTACCTGAATCAAAAGCTTATCTCAATAAAACGGCGACCAGTCCAGCAAAAAATCAAAGCTTAATGACAGTTTTGTTTGCAAAGCCTCGTGTGCTGATCACTTCTAGTCTATGGTTAAGTTTCTTTGGAACGCTTTTGGTATTGGCGCTATTCCAAAACTGGTTACCGACCCTCATTTCAGGATTAGGACTGAATAAAGAGCAAGCAAGTTATATCCAGATAGGCTTTAATCTGGGTGGCTCAATCGGCGTACTCATTTTAGGTTTTATGCTGGATCGTTTGAATAAGTTTGTGATTGTTGCAAGTGTTTATAGTGGTATTTTGCTCTCATTGATTGGCCTTGCTTATTCTAATAGCGCATTTAGCTTTACCTTATTTGCAACTGGATGCGGTATGTTTGTGATTGGTTGTCAGTCAATTCTCTATACCTTAGCAGCCAAATATTATCCAACGGAAATGCGAGGAACGGGAGTCGGTGCTGCTGTTGCAATTGGCAGGATAGGTGCGTTTTCCGGCCCATTAGTTGCGGGGTATTTACTTGGAACAGGTCAAAGTGAAATTGTGGTGATTGCTTCAAGTATTCCAATGATTTTATTGGCTGCCATTTCAGCACTGATCTTGCTTCGTAAGCCGACGCATTCCGCAGAAGAAAAAGATAATCTAAAGATCGTCACCACCTGATTTGCTTTTATTCATGGAAGGTTAGAAAAAAATTAATTTTTCGACGTCCTCAAACAAAGGAAATAGCACCCGCTGTTTCCTTTTTTATTTCAGTCTGCAAATGCGCCCATATAGATTCAAGATGATGCACATTGGCTTTTGACTTATCGGTATAATAAAATAGCGGCGATTTAGGATGAACAAATAGGAAGAGTAGGATGTATAAGGCGATTTTCTTTGATATTGATGATACCTTGCTGAATTTTAGCGTGGCGAATCGCTCGGCATTTGTGAAATCATTTGGGGAATTCAATTTACATCATGATGATCTGACCTATTCCACTTATAAACAGATAAACCATCTTTTATGGGAAAGACAGAAGTTAGGTCAAATTACCGTACAGGATGTGATTAATAATCGTTTTAAAGAACTATTTACTGCACTAAAAGTTGAAATTAACCACGATCATTTCCGTGATACCTTTCAGGGCAATCTAGCCAAAGAACATACGCTCGAAGAAGGTGCAGCAGAAGCGATCCAGTATTTGAGCCAAAAATATAAACTCTTTGCCGCTTCCAATAGCATTCTGCTTCAACAAAAAGCACGTTTACACTTGGCGGGTTTATTACCGCATTTCTCTGATTTATATGTTTCTGATGATGTGGGTTATGAAAAACCTGACCAGCGTTTTTTTCAGACCTGCTTAGCTAGAAGTAATATCGCCAAAGAAGAAATACTTTTTATTGGGGACAGCTTAGAGGCAGATATCAAGGGGGCAACATCCTGTGAAATCCCGACCTGCTGGTATAACCCGAAACAACTAAAAAATAAGCAGAATCTGAATATTACTTATACCATTCAACATCTGTCTGATCTGACCAAGATCCTATAAAACAAAAGCATGCCTTTGCTGATAAGAGGTTAAGAGGCAGGACGTGGATAGTGAATGACATTGTGCATAATCACAATCTGCTCACCCGTATTGGCATAGGTATGCGGAATATCGGCATGAAAACGGATGGATTCTCCTGCGGCAACAGTATGATTCATCCCCTCAAGCTGTAACTGCAATACCCCAGCAAACACAATAATATGCTCAATCACGCCTGCCTCATGCGGGCTAGATTCACTTTTTGCACCCGGTAGCAATTCAATCTTCAACACATCCATTCGCAGTTCTTCATCAAAAGGAATCAGAGGACTCACTCGCATGCCTGAATGATCCTGTTCAAAAACAGGTAAATCACTGAAATGATGAATCTCTGGTTGAGTTTGAGCTTGCCCACCTTCAAGAAAAGTCGAAAATGCAATATTGAATCCTGTGGCGATTTTCCAGAGGGTTGCAACAGTTGGACTCGACTTACCCAACTCAATCTGCCCAAGCATCGCTTTACTCACACCAGTTAATTCAGCAGTCTGGCTAAGACTCAAACCTCGCTCGGTTCTTAATTTTTTTAAAGCTTCGGCAACATTGGGTGGAATATCTTGCATAAATAGAAGTCTTCTTGATTAAAAATGATTGTCCGTTATAACAGACGATGATACTTTAGTCACTCTACCGTCATCTTCAGTAAAGTACTTCCTATGCGTAACTTAGCATTTTTTAGGTCTTCCTCACCAGCCATGATCATGACTGGACTTGTGGCAGTACTGGTAGGCTATGCCAGTTCTTTGGCCATTATTTTGCAGGCACTGGAAAGGGCTGGGCTGGATGCTTCGCAAACTGGAAGCTGGTTGATGATGCTGGGTATCGGTATGGGAATCACCAGTATTGGCTTGTCACTATATTACCGTACTCCGATTTTAACCGCATGGTCGACACCCGGAATTGCCTTGCTTGCAACCAGCCTGACTGGAGTAAGTATTAATGAAGTAGTGGGTGTCTTTATTTTTGCTTCGGGACTAATGCTGTTATGTGGCGCGACCGGTATTTTTGCCAAACTCATGAATTACATTCCACGTTCCATCGCTTCTGCGATGCTGGCAGGCATTCTGTTACGCTTTGGTTTAAGTACATTTGAAGCATTACAGGTCAACTTTATCCTGTGTATTGCCATGTTGGCGGCATTTATTTTGACCCGCCGCTGGTTTCCACTTTATGCCATTATTGCAACGTTAATTACAGGAATTGTTGTTGCAGGACTCAGTGGGGATTTACATTTTACACAGACCAGCAACGTCTTTACACTTCCAACCTTTATCCAGCCGCATTTCACCATGACTACGCTGATTGGTGTCGGGATTCCATTTTTTATTGTCTCTCTCGCATCTCAAAATGCGCCGGGTATTGCGATTTTACAGGCCAGCGGTTATGCACCAAAAACGTCAATGTTGCTGGTATGTACTTCCTTAACCGCAATTATTTTAGCGCCGTGGGGTGGTTTTAGTATCTGTATTGCAGCCATTACCGCAGCACTTTGTATGGCACCTGATGTTCATCCAAACCCTGCAAAACGTTATATTGCATCTACATGGGCAGGGATCTTTTATTTAATCGCAGGAATTTTTGGTGGTGCTATTTTCATATTGTTTAATGGCTTACCAACCGTATTGATCCATATTCTTGCTGGATTGGCCTTAATCACCACCTTAATGAACAGTCTGCATCAAGCATTGGCGGAAGAACAAGGTCGTGATGCAGCGATTATCTGTTTTCTTCTCACCGCATCGGGCGTTACCTTATTGGGAATCGGTTCAGCATTTTGGGGCTTGGTCGGCGGAATTATTGCGTATCAGATTTTAGTGAAACGTGATCATAAAATAGCGTAGAGAATCGGCTTTTAGCTGCCCATGTTAAGTTCAACCCTCCGCCAGATCGTTGAACTTAACATCAATCATATATTTCATCTAAAAAGTACGTTTTAGGATGCAGCAAATATAAAAAATAGCGGTGGGGAGGAAGGCAGACCAAGCTACAGAATATCCTCCTCATCGCAATGCTGAAGATTATTTTTTCTCGGTTTTACCGTCGTAGCGTTTAGTCCATTCTTTTAAAATACCATCGCGGTTTTTCGCAGCCCACTCAAAATTGTTCTTAATCATCATTTGGTTAATCTGGGCTGGTCGGAATGGCATTGGTTTCGCCACGTTTGGATAAGCCACCACCGCAAAGTTCTTGGCATAGGCTTCATTGGCTTTTTTACTCACGGTCCAGTTAATAAATTTTTGTGCATCTGCCAGATTTTTTGTTCCTTTAACAATAGCAGAGGCTTCCATTTCCCAACCTAAGCCTTCTTTAGGAAACACGATTTCTAACGGTGCGCCACGTTGTTTCAACTGAGCAGCACGATAACCAAAAGAAATACCAATCACAGCTTCACCCTGTGCAGCCATCTGACAAGGTTTAGAACCTGAATGAGTATATTGGGAAATATTTTTATGCAGCGCATCCATATATGTCCACGCTTTTTGCTGTCCAAATAGTTGTAGCCATGCAGATACATCTAAATATCCAGTCCCACTTGATGCAGGATTTGGCATCACGATTAGGCCTTTATAGATGGGCTTAGTTAGATCTGCCCACGTTTGAGGAACTGGAAGTTTACGCTTTTTCAATTCGATACTATTGACGCACAACGCTGATTCCCAAGCATCCATACCCGTCCAGGTCGGTACTTTTTTCGGGCTGACGAATTGTTTATTTAATTTTTCCACGCCCACAGGTGCATAAGGATGCAACATATTTCTCTGATCCAGCAACATCAAGCTCGTCACTGCAAGACCAGCCACCACATCCGCTTTTGGATTTTTTTGTTCTGCAAGCAAACGTGCGGTAATGACACCCGTTGAATCACGTACCCATTTAATTTTTAAATCAGGGTAGTCTTCACGAATTTTTGCACTATATGCAGCGAGCTGATCAGATTCTAATGCAGTATAAACGGTAATTTCACCAGCTGAGGTAAGGGCAGCCGACAGCAGACCGCCCATCAATGCTGGTGTTAAAAGAGAAAGAGATCGATATAAACGTGTCATGAGAGCGTCCTTGAATAATGATGCAACGATTGCTGAGTTGATGGACATTTAAGCAAGTGAATATGACAATTTCATTAAGCTGGTTTAAACCAGATTTATTATTTTTCTTCTTTTATTTTTTCGACAAAAAAACTTAAACTCCGCAAAAGAAATGCTAGTTTTCAATAATCTTTCATTTTTTGCATGTATAGTAAAATTAAAATGTTGGGTTCAAAATTATGGTTCAGATCGATCAATCATCAGCACGTATTCCTAAATATATTCCTATTCGTGATTCATTGGCGCATGAAATAGAGTCTGGAATTTTACTGAGTAATGTCAAACTTCCATCTGAACGTACACTATTAGAAAAGTTTCAAACCACTCGCGTTGCCGTGCGTGAAGCCTTACTGGCTTTGGAAATGGATGGTTTAATTTACCGTTTGGATCGTCGTGGCTGGTATGTTCGGGCGCCCCGCATTATTTATCATCCGCAGTCGACAAAAAGCTTTATGCAATATGTCAGCGAACAAGGCTATGTGCCTTCTACAGACCTGATTTCAGCAGAGCAGGTGGAAGCAACTCCTTGGGATGCCAAACATTTAGATATTGCGATCGGTAGTTCGGTTTATTCAATCTGGCGTCGTCGAAGTATTAATGGACGACCTGTGTTGGTTGAGCATTTACGTATCCGTGCAGATTTATTTGCTGATTTTTTAGCACATCCGCTCAATCAATCAGTCACCCAACTCATGGCAGATGAATATCAATGTGTCATTACCCGTGCCAATATCAATTTGTTTCCTACAGCCTTGGCTGAGCAACAAGCTAAAGCCTTACATGTAAATGTTGGATCTTTAGGGCTTTATATTTGCCGAAGTAACCGCGACCAACATGGAAGAGTGACTGATATTGACCAAGAATACTGGTTACATGATGTGCTGGATTTACATTTTGAAGCGCAAAGCTAGCCAATCTGGTTTAAACCAGATTTAATTAAACTGTCATAATAACCTGCTCAAATACAGCTTAATCACTTAAAGTTCTGGATAAGGAACGTTGATGAAGCAGTATTCACCGAATAACTTTTCGACTCAGTCTGCGAGCAGTTTAGTCTCTGGACTGAGCAATTTTATCCATGCGGATAAACGCAAGAAAGTTCTAGAAGTTATTGATGTTCAGAAAAGTTTTCAGAAACATCAGGTTCTGGATCATATCAATTTTGAAGTCTATGAAGGTGAGTTCATTAGCCTGTTAGGACCTTCAGGCTGTGGTAAAACCACACTTTTAAGAATTATTGCCGGATTAGAAGTACAGGACTACGGAAAAGTTCTTAAAATGGAACAGGACATTTCCAACCAGAAAGTTGAAAAACGCCGTTGTGGCATCGTATTTCAAAACTACGCACTGTTTCCCAATCTCACTGTCGCTGAAAATATTACCTTTGGACTCCATGCAAAACAATGGAATAAGGCTGAGCGTCAACAGCGCACTGAAGAATTATTACAACTGATCGAGTTACCTACCATTGCGACAAAATATCCGAATCAATTGTCTGGTGGACAGCAACAGCGCGTTGCCTTAGCCCGTGCAATCGCACCACGACCCGATATTCTGCTTTTGGATGAGCCACTATCTGCACTGGATGCCATCGTCCGTGTCAATTTAAGGCAAAAAATCCGTGTCATTCAGCAGCAGTTGGGTTTACCAACCGTGATGGTGACTCATGATCAGGAAGAAGCACTGAGTATTTCTGATCGTGTGGTGGTGATGAATCACGGCGTGATTGAGCAGGTCGATACACCACATAATATTTACTATAAACCTCAAACCAAATTTGTAGCCCAGTTTATTGGCACCATGAATTTCTTGCCTGCACAGGTGAGCGACTCAAACACAATTCAGGTATTTGGGCAGTCAGTACAATTAAAAACTTCATCTTTACAAGCTGGACAGCAGATTGAACTGGCGTTTCGCCCAGAAATGGTCGCCTTGTGTGAACAAGCTGATCATGATCCAGCATTTATCTATTTGCCTGTTTCCATTATTTCAACTGAATTTCTTGGTGCAAAACGTCGGCTGTTTACCCAAGTCAATCTTGAACAAAATGATGCTGCCCATGTGATTCAGCTTGATCTGGACAATGATGCACTCGCGGTACTCAATCCAAACATGTATATCAAGGTAGCTATAAAAAAGTTACATGTCTTTGACGGGAAAGGGCGGACACTATGTTAAATCAGTCGACTGCCGCTGCGATTTTAAAGAATCAGGCCGCTAAATCTTCGCTTTATTCTTTCCGTTCATCAGCATTTTTATTTATTGCTGCACTTGGTCTGTTTTGTCTACTCATTCTGCCTTTAGCAATTCTTTTTAAAGGGGCATTTTTAAATAGTGATGGACAATACATCGGTCTGGCAAACTTTATTGAATATTTTTCCAATCCAAGTTTATTCTCATCGATTTTTAATTCAATCTGGATTGCAAGTGTTGCTACAGCAATCACGGTCTTGATGGCAAGTATCTATGCCTATGCCTTAACCGTCGTTGATATCAAGGGAAAAGGGATCTTAAAAGCGATTGCATTTTTGCCCATTCTGGCGCCGTCCATTTTACCGTCTCTGGCGCTGGTCTATCTGTTTGGTCAACAAGGTGTATTGAAAAGTTTGCTCGGTGACACTGAAATTTACGGGCCATTGGGCATCCTGATCAGCTATTGTTTCTGGTTATTTCCAGCTATTTGTATCTTGATGCTGTCTGCATTTAGAAATATTGACCAGTCGTTGATAGAAGCTTCGCGTAGTTTAGGAAAAGGACTGTGGGCGACACATCGCGCTGTCACTTTGCCAGCTATCCGTTATGGGCTGGTCAGTGCAGCATTGGTGGCATTTACCTATGTACTTACTGATTTTGGTATTCCTAAAGTCATTGGCGGCTCATTCAACATGATGGCGCTGGACGTGTACAAGCAGATTATTGGTCAACAAAATATGCAAATGGGTGCAGTCATCTCCATCCTGTTGCTTTGTCCAGCATTATTGGCCTTTGTGTTTGACCGTTATCAAAGTAAACGTCAGGCACGCTATCAGAATTTTCAGGTCAAGCCGTATGTAATGAAAGCAAGTATACAAAGTCAGTGGCTGTTCAGCGGGTTTTGCTATCTGATTGCTGGGTTCATCTTATTGTTGATCATCACTGCAATCGTGGCTTCTTTTATCCGCTACTGGCCGTATGACCTGAGCCTGACTCTCGATCATTATCGTTTTGAATATGTTCAGGGCGGTGGTTGGGATGCCTATTTTAATTCACTCAAACTGGCTGGCTTTACAACGCTGGTCGGAAGTGTGGTGATCTTTATGGTGGCCTTATGTGCCGAGCGTTTTAAAGTTCACCCATTATTAAAAAATCTGGTGCAAATGCTGACCTTGTTGCCACTTGCCATTCCTGGTCTGGTATTAGGTATTGCCTACATTCTGTTTTTCAATGATATGCAGAATCCTTTACATATCTTGTACGGCACCATGAGTTTACTGGTGATTTCAACCATTATTCACTATTACACCGTGCCACATCTGACACTGAGCAGCACCATTAAACAGATTCCTGTGCAATTGGAAGCTGCCGCACAAAGTTTGGGAAGCAGTCGCTGGAAAACCTTCTACAAAGTGTATTTGCCACTCAGCTTACCAGCACTGTGCGATATTTCGGTCTATCTATTTGTCAATGCGATGACCACCGTCTCAGCTGCAATCTTCCTATATTCACCAGATACCAACCTTGCTGCGGTTTCTATTCTGAATATGGATGATGCCGGTGATACCGCTTCGGCAGTAGCAATGAGCGTCTTGATCTTGCTCACTTCTGCCATCGTCAAACTTATCCATGGTTTGCTGACCCGAGGAATATTGAAGAAAACACAGGCTTGGCGCGAAGCTTCACACTAATCCATTAATTTCACTTCATTTTTGATACTTCATTGTATGAGGTAGGGGTTAATTCAGCCCGAATCAAGCCCAATGACTGCTTGGAACAGACTTAATAGGACAACCACAATGACCGATCTCATTATTGTAGGTGCAGGAATTTTAGGCCTATCTGCCGCTATTCAGGCTGCGGAACAAGGCCTCACCGTAAAGGTATTTGAAAAAGATGCCCAGCCCATCGGCGCGACACGCCGTAACTTTGGCATGGTCGGTACCTCAACCTTAACCCATCCAGAAAGTGAATGGCGCAAGTATGCACTAGATACAAAGCAGTTTTATCAACGTATCCAGCATCAGTACGACATTTCCTTTCAACAGCGCAATGGTCTGTATGTGGTAAATACCGCTCTGGAATGGCAGGTGGTTAATGAGTTTGCCCAGCTTGCACCACAATTTGATATTCCTATACAGCTATTATCTGCAACAGAAATGGCACAACAATACGGATTTCTTCAACCGCAAGCACCTATGCTGGGAGGGTTACTATTTGCAGAAGATTATTCCGTTGAACCGCACCTGATCGGACAGCGCCTTTTGCAATACGCAATCTCTTTAGGCGTAGAAATCCATTGTAATGCCTGTGTGGTGAAAACTATTTCTCAACAGGCATCAACTATTGCCGTGCTTGCCTCAGGTCAAAGCGTACAAGCAAGCCGCATCCTGATTTGTCATGGTGCCGAAACCGACACCTTATATCCAACAGTACTTCAGGAACTAGAGTTAAAACGTTGTACCTTGCAAATGGCATTAACTCAGCCTTTAACACAACAGTTAGGTGTTTCCCTCTATTCAGGTTTATCTATTTCCCGTTATCCCGCTTTTGAAATCTGTCCGTCTTATAAAGAACTCCACCAAGCGTCCCAACAGGGCTTTGTCCGTGATTTTGGCATTCATATTCTCATTAAGCAGAATCAGGCTGGGCAGATCATTCTCGGCGATAGCCATGAATATGCAGATATTGATGAACCGACTCAGTTCGACCAGCGTGAAGAAATCAACCAGTTTATTGAACAGTACTGTGTGGAAAAAATTGGACTGCGTTTACCACCCATTCAAACCCGCTGGAATGGCTATTACCTTCAACATCCAACCGAACTGGCCTGTGTGACTGAAGTTGAGTCAGGCATCTTTCTGATTAGTGCAATCGCAGGCAAAGGCATGACCACAGGTGCAGGTTTTATCCGACATGTTTTAGAACAACATATTTTTTAATCTTGTCATCTGGTTTAAACCAGATTGATATATATTTAAATCAAATCTTGAAATGATGAGCAATAGCATGAACACACAAGACACTTTAAATTTAGCTTTGGACAATAAATATTTACTGCTAACACCAGGTCCATTATCGACCTCTGCAACGGTACGCCGTGCCATGCAAAAGGACTGGTGTACTTGGGACAAGGAATATAATGGTCTGGTACAAGATATCCGCCAAAGACTGGTCAATCTGGCAACCACAGCAGTAGATCAATACACCACAGTACTGATGCAAGGTAGTGGTAGCTTTGCGGTTGAATCTGTTTTAGGTTCCGTGATTGCCAAGCATGAAAAAGTGCTGATCATCAATAACGGTGCTTACGGGGCACGCATGGTGCAAATGGTGCGCTGCTTAAATATCGAAGTGGTTGAACTTGTTTATCCTGAAACGAGTGCACCTGACTTGGCTGAAATCCAGCAAGTATTAATGGATGAAAGTATCAGCCATGTGGCTTGCGTTCATTGTGAAACCACCACAGGTATTTTAAATCCAATTCAGGACATCGGGCGTTTAGTCAAAGCCGCAGGCAAGGTCTGGATTGTGGATGCCATGAGTTCATTCGGCGGCATACCGATGGATATTGCTGAGCTTGAAATTGATTTTCTGATTTCCAGTGCCAATAAATGCATTCAGGGTGTACCAGGCTTTGGTTTTATTCTGGCAAAACGCGAGCGTCTTGAACAATGTCAGGGCTTGGCACGTTCAGTCAGTCTGGATCTCTATGACCAGTGGCATACCATGGAACAACAAAATGGGAAATGGAGATTTACCTCACCCACTCATGTGGTTCGCGCATTTTATCAAGCCTTGCTCGAATTGGAACAAGAAGGCGGTATCGAAGCGCGCTACCAACGTTATCTGAATAATCAGCAAACCCTGTCAAAAGGTATGACAGCACTTGGATTTGAACGGGTACTGGGCAATGCATGTACCCAATCTCCGATTATTACCACCTTCTTATATCCAGCTTCGCCAAAGTTCAGCTTCCAGCAGTTTTATGAAAGCTTAAAACAGGCGGGTTATGTCATTTATCCCGGCAAAGTGACTGATCTGAACTGTTTCCGTATCGGCAATATTGGTGAAGTTAAGCAACAGGATATCGAAGGTCTGTTGTCAGCAATTTCAGATTATTGTCAGAACCATCTCCATCTCAACGCAGTCACTGCATAACTTTATTCGACATAAATACTTTAGGGAAATATCTCATGACAAACACAAACATCCAACTTCAAGCTGTGGTTTTTGACTGGGCAGGCACGACGGTTGATTTTGGTTCACGCGCTCCGATTTTGGCTTTTATGGCACTATTTAAAGATAATAAAATCGAGCTCACCATTGAAGAAGCTCGTGCACCCATGGGCTTAGAAAAACGTGATCATATTGCTGCTGTATTGAAAATGCCTCGTGTGGCACAACTCTGGAAAGAAATTTACGGCAGTGAAGTGGCGGTTGCCGATATTGACCGTTTATATCAGGACTTTATTCCATATCAATTGAAATCTATTCCGCAATGTTCAGCACTGATTCCAGGCGCATTGGCTGTATTTGACAATATCAAGCAACGTGGCGCAAAAATTGGCAGTAATACCGGTTATGCCTCAATGATGATTGGACAATTGGTTCAAGATGCGGCACAGCAGGGCTATCAACCTGACTGTATTATCACTGCAAGTGATGTCAAACATGGTCGCCCATATCCAGAAATGCTCTGGAAAAACCTGATTGAGCTGGATGTCTCAGATATTAAAACTGTGGTTAAAGTGGACGATACCGTGGTCGGTATTGAAGAAGGTTTAAATGCAGGCTGCTGGACAGTCGGTCTTGCGATTAGCGGGAATGAAGTCGGCCTGAGTTTTGAAGAGTGGCAGACGCTATCTGCTGAACAGCAACAACCACTCAAAGACAAAGCTTATGCAAAAATGAATCAATCAGGTGCGCATTATGTGATTGATAGTATTGCTGATTTGCCAGCGGTTTTGGATGATGTTGAGCGCCGCCTAAATCAGGGTGAAAAGCCTTAACTTATCGAAAGAAACCAAGCCAATTGATAGATAAAAATCAATTGGCTTTTTTATGAACCATCACAAATAAATGAGTGTAAATTTTGAAGTTATAATTCTAGAAAATTATTTTTATTAGGGACTAAAACAATTAATTTAATGACATAGTTATCAATTTTACAGAATAAACATAGCATCTATCTTTTTAAATTTTTACTTCCAATTGATTTCTCATAAAACACAATAAAAATTATTTTTAAATATTAATTATTTCAAAAAATATCAAAACAAGAGTAGGGGTGTTTTTATTAAAAACAACTAAACCTTTTAGATTAAGACTTTTCTCATATTATGCCATCAAGACAAACAGCATTTTAAATTTTATTTTTTACGCTTATATATTAAAATATTTATTTCCATTATACAGTTTAACTTCACCAAGAAAATAATTAGGAATTACATATGAAAAGACTATTAA